>CALMZW010000114.1 GCA_937870605.1 uncultured Synergistaceae bacterium | reverse complement strand
GATCACTTCTCCCGCGCTTCATCCTCCGGAACCCGTATAAACGTACTCGTGAGCGCCGACACCTTTGCTGACGCCGGAAATCTCCCCGATTTTCCGCAAATGCATTCTGCTGTGTCATCCAATTCCTGCGCCACGCATCACCCTCCGAAAGAAACAAATCCCAATGTCGCCTGATCATACGACCCTACGCATCGGAAAAACGAATACGAAGATCGGCCGTTACTTCATCCCATATTTGCAGCGCCTGAACCGCTCCGGCTCTCGGGTAGCGATGCACGATCCGATAGCAGATGCGCTCCGGCGGCGGATCGGTCAAACGCTGGAACGCAAAGCCCTGCAATTCGAGAACGGACTGCGCCGACGCAGGGACGATCGCCCACTGATCGTGCGATTCGAGAAGAATCCGGATGAGCGCGACCGTGTCGAGTCGGATTTCGGCCGATATCATCGGGTCCCAGAGGCTGTCGTGCCAGAGCTGGTATTTCGGGCCCCAGTTTATGTAGAGTTCATTCCGCGGATCAAGATCGTCCGGCCGGACGATTGCGGGCAGATTCTCCCGTGCGACTCTCATCACAAGCATTTCCTCCTTCAGGAAGGGCGTGACCCGGAGGTGCTGTGATCGCCTTTCCTGCAGAACGAACCCGATATCGAGTTCCCGTTGTTCGACGAGATCGTATATCTGTCCGGATTGATGGGTTCCGATACCGAGCTGCACCGGCGGCGAATGGCGCCGGATTCTCTTGTACATGTCACACAGGAGAAAAATGTTGACGCTGTCGACACACCCGATTTTCAGGGATCCTCCCGTGGACGGAGTTTCGGAAAGGCGCTGGAGCATCGTTTGCATGTTCTCCGCCACGAGAAAGAAGGACTCTCCTGCATGAGTCAACTGAATCGAGCGGCCGCCCTTTCTCCGGTCAATGAGGACGGAGCCGACGTCTTCTTCGAGTTTCTTCAGTCGCTGGCTTACGGACGACTGCGTGATATTGAGCAACCGCGCGGCTTTGTTGACGCTGCCCGCAGCGACGACTGCGAGAAACGTCTCGATTTCCCGGTTCAGCATGTTCCAACATCCTCCTCAACCTATCGCATATAGTGATAATCAATATGCAAAAATATCGTTTTACTTTTATTCCAGGCCCGGATACTCTGTCAATGAAGTCTGACAGTTCGATCGTTTTCGGATACGCGCCGAAGCCTTCCGAATGACTGAGAATGATTCGCTTCTGCAGACGCTTTCGGGAACGAAGCGGACAAGACGGGATCGCTTCCGGCGTGCATTGTACGTTATGCCGCCGCGAATGCAAGGAGGATGGTTGGAATGTACCGGATCAACAGGTGTATGCGTCCGATAGCACAGGAGGTGATCGAGGGGTTCCGCACAATAGCAGTGCCGACGATAGGTGATGCGCAGGGGAGGTTCGGCTGCATGTCGTACGCGATCAAGCCGCTCAGCCCGTCAATGCGGATTGTCGGCTGCGCCGTGACGGTCCAGACGTATCGCGCCGACAACCTTTTGCTTCATGTGGCGCTGGAGATGGCGCAGGAAGGGGATGTCCTCGTGGTCGACGCGGGAGCGATTCCCGACACGGGGCTCTGGGGCGGACTGATGACGCGAATGGCGCTTCGCAAGGGAATCGGCGGGCTGATAATCGACGGGGGGGTGCGCGACAGTCAGGAACTCATTTCGCTCGGCTTCCCGGTCTTCGCGAGGGCGGTGTCGCCGCAGGGCGGGTTCAAGGCGTCTCCCGGATCGGTGAATGTTCCGGTTTCGTGCGGAGGGACGGCCGTTCATCCGGGAGATCTGATCGTCGCCGATGCCGACGGCGTCGTCGTCGTCGCGTCGGCCGATGCGCCGGATATCCTCGTGAAAGCGCAGGCGATTCAGGCGAAGGAAGCGGCTCTTATCGAGAAAATGGACAGGGGAGAGACGCTGTTCTCCCTTCTCGGCCTGGGCGAAAGCCTGAACAGGCTGGGGCTGAAAATTCCCGAGTGAGGGGAGAGAAACCATGCCGGAAGCATCGAAAAAGATCGAAGCGCTGAAGGAGTCCGGGACGGTCGCGATTTCCGACCGGGCGAGGCAGATGCAGCAGGAAGGCATCGATGTCATCAACCTCGGCGGCGGGGATCCGGACTTCGCGACGCCGCGGCATATCGTCGACGCCGCGTTTCGCGCCGTAGAGCAGGGGCAGACGCACTACGTCGCGAGCAAGGGCGTCCCGCAGATGCGGCAGGCCGTCGCCGCGAAGTTCCTGAAAGATAACGGCGTCCGCTACGATCCGGACACGGAGATCCTGGTCACGTCCAGCGGCAAGGCCGCGCTGTATATGACGATCGAGGCCATGCTCGACGCCGGGGACGAGATGCTTGTTCTCGAACCCGCGTGGGTGAGCTACAGGCCGCTCATCGAACTGGTCGGAGCGAGGCCGGTCGGCGTCTCTCTCGAACCGGGCGCGGGCTTTGCGATTACGCGGGATGTTCTCGAAGCATCCGTTTCGCCGCGAACCAAAGCCATTCTCGTCAACTCGCCGAACAATCCGACGGGGCGGGTGCTGAACGTCGAAGAAGCCGAGGCTCTCCGTTCCTTCGCGATCGAGCATGACTTGTGGGTTCTCAGCGACGAGATCTACGAGAAGATCTGCTATGACGGGAGACGGCACATCAGCCTCGCGTCGTTGCCGGACATGCGGGAGCGGACGGTTACCGTCAACGGAATGTCGAAATCCCACGCGATGACCGGGTGGCGGCTCGGGTACCTCGGAGCGCCGGCCGCCCTGTATTCCCAGATCCTGAAGGTCCAGCAGCACGTCCTGACGTGCGCCGCGTCGTTTGTCCAGTTCGCCGGGACGGCCGCGCTCGAAGGGCCGCAGGAGTGCGTCCGGGACATGGCGGCGCAGTATGACGCGCGCCGCCGCAAAATCGCCGCAATGCTGAACGAAATCCCGGGAGTCCGTTGTCCGGAACCCGAAGGCGCCTTCTACTTCTTCCCCGAGGTGGACTATCGCGGAATGGATTCGTACCAGATCGCCCGTTTTCTTATCGAAGAGGCGCACGTCGCGGTGACGCCCGGAGAGGTGTTCGGGAAAACGGCGAGAAAGAATATCCGCCTTTCGTTCGCGACGTCCATGGAAAATCTCGTGAACGCCGTCGAACGGATGCGGAAGGCGATTATCGGAACAACGGTTCTGAAATAATCTATCAGGAAGAGGTGAGTCCGTATGAAGTGGTGGTTCGGAATGTCCATGCCCCGAAAGATATTTATCATGCTCATCGTCGGCGCTGCGGCGGGGTTTCTCCTGGGACCGAAGGTCGTCGTGATCAAGCCCGTCGGTGACGCCTTCATCCGGCTTCTGAAGATGCTGATCGTTCCGCTCGTCTTTTTCACGCTCGTTTCCGGCGTCACGCGCATGGAGGGTCCCGGGAGCCTCAGGAAGATCGGCGGGTTCATCGTCTCGTTTTACGTGGTCACCACGCTCGTCAGCGCCGCATGCGGCATCGCGATCGGATTGCTGTTCCGCCCCGGCCGCGGGGTCGAGGGGATTCTGGGGACCGTCGGCCAGCAGGTGAACGTGGCCAAATATTCGGCGATAGACACGATCCTGAACTGGATCCCAACGAATCCGGTCGAGGCGATGGCGAATATGAACATGATCCAGATCATCGTCTTCGCGCTGTTCGTCGGCGTTGCGCTTCTGTGCCTCAAGGAGAAGGCCGACATCGTCATCCGCTTCATGAACCAGATGTCGGACGTCGTGATCAAACTGACCGAGTTCGTCATGGGCTTCGCCCCCTATGGAATCGGAGCGCTCGTCGCCGTTCTGACCGGCACGATCGGCGGCAAGATGATGATGGCCGTCGCGAAGTTCATCATTGCGGACTACCTCGGCATCGCGCTCGTCATCGTCCTGCTGTACCCGCTCCTGTTGAAACTCTGGTCCGTTCCGGTCGCCCGGTTCTTCGGCCATATCGCTCCGGCGATGCTCGTCGCCGCGACGACGACATCGAGCGCGGCGACGCTTCCCATGGAGATGAGCATCGCAGAGGAAAAACTGGGATTGCCCGAGTCGATCTACGGATTCGCGCTTCCGCTCGGGAATACCGCGAATATGAACGGGTTCGCCGTCGCCCTGGGGGTGATCTCGGTCTTCGCGCTGGATGTCTTCCAGATCCCGTTGACCGCGGGAATCGTCTTTCAGATGCTCTTCCTCGGTCTGATTCTCTCCGTCGGCGCGGCCGGGGTCAAGGGAGCGGGGATCGTGATGTCGGCGGTGCTTTTCGAGAGCCTCGGAATGCCGCTCGGTCTGGTTCCGATCCTTGCGGCGATCTGGCCCGTCATCGATATCCCGCATACGACGGCGAATGTCACGGGCGATCTCGTGGGAACGACGATCTGCGGCGCGAAGTTCAAGCAGCTCGACTGGAAGATCTTCAACGCCTGAGAAATACGAACGGGAAAACGACAGCGAGGGGAGGACGTTCATCGTCCTCCCCTCGCGTCTTCGTGCGTGATCGGCTGCATTCGTTCCCCTGATGACGGTGGTGTTCTCAGGATTCCGTTTCGTCGGCGAGAGGCGGGAGACCGAGCAGGGCGACGGGATTCGCGGAAAAAAACCGTTTGACGCCCATCGCTGCGATCGGCAGAATCTGTTTGAGCGACTTATACTCCCCGGCCGCGGCGATTTTCATCGAGGACGGCGCGGCCGAGTAGAGCATGGATGCGGACAGGAGCGACGTGGAACCGAAGAAGCCGGTTCCGCCGGCGACGAACTCGATACGGCTGATTTCCGCGCATCGGACGGCCATGATGACCTGGGCGTCCGAAAGCCGGGATGTTTCGAGAACCGCCTTCACCGAAATGTCGGACGCCGCCCGGCGTATGGCCTGGAATTCCTCCCGGATTGCGGCTTTGTCGCCCGAAAGGATCGCGGTGTGCGAGACGGCGACGTTCAGTTCCTGCGCCCCGTGCTCGGCCGCCCATGAGGCGGCGCTGACCTTGAACGGAAACGGATCGGCGCCGAACGGAAAATCGATGGCGGCGACCGTCAGGACGTCCGCCCCTTTCAGAAAGGCGGCCGCCGTTTCCACCCACGAAAGCGAAACGCAAACGGCCGCGAAGCCGTACCGGATCGCCTCCTTGCAGCATTTTTCGACATCGCTTCGCTGCACCGTCGGGGAGAGAAGCATCGTTTCCAGCATCGGTTGAATTTCGCTCGCCGACGGGACGGGGATCAGTCCCGCTTCCGCCATGGCCGCCTGCCGGTGGGCCTTTTTCGCAAGCAATTCCACATCAGTGGGTATGGCCTTCCCCTCCTTTCAGAAGACATTCGCAGATTTCCGTATCCGGAGCGTCCGTCACGACGGCGCGGACGCTTTCGATCCGTATCTTTCCGCCGCGATGCAGGGCGAGAAGCAGCGAGAGCACCGTGCTTTCGTCAATGCCGATCCGGCGGGCGGCATCCGGGAGATCGACGTCGCCGCCGTTTTCCAGTCCGCTGAGAATCTGCCCGCTCACGAGGGCGAGCCATTCGCCGAAGATGCGCTGCATCTCGGGCGTCGCCGACGACGCCAGTTGCGATGTCCGGGATATCGATTCGATGAGGCGGGCGGAGACGAGCTTCAGCGAATCGATCATCTCCCCGAGTGCGGCTGTGTCCGGCGGGATGTTCTCATTCATGTTCGTTCAGTCCCTTCAGGGGGTGTTCCCGGGTGCGAAACCAGCGGGCCGTTTCGGCGATTCCTTCGCCGATGGGCGTCGAACCGTTCATTCCGAGCGCCGTTCGCATCTTCCGGATATCGGCGCAACTGTTGCGGATGTCTCCGGGACGGCGCGGGAGAAAGACCGGAGGCAGCGGCGAGCCGTCGGCGCAACCGGCGGTGATGCGCGCGAGTTCCAGGATCGATGTCGCGGTTCCGCTTCCGACGTTGAGAACGTCCCCGGCAAGATCCGCCGCCCTGAGCGCGGATTCCGCAAGCGCGCGGACGACATCGGAGACGAATACGAAGTCCCTGGTCTGCCGGCCGTCTCCGTGAATCTGGGGCGCTTTTCCGGACAGCGCGGCCCGTATGAAGGCGGGGACGACGGCCGCGTAGTCCCCGTCGGGGTTTTGTCGCGGCCCGTATACGTTGAAGAAGCGGAGCCCGACGGTCGGGACGCCGAAAGAGTCCGTTGCGGCGCGGGCGAAGGCCTCGTCGGCCAGCTTGCTTGCGCCGTAGGGCGATGTCGGCGCCGGCGGCGCGTCTTCGCCGATCGCGGCGTCGTCGCGGTTCCCGTATACTGCCGAGGAACTCGCATAGACGACCGGAACGCTCCGCTCGCGCGCGAGCTGGAGTATGTCCACGAATGCGAGAACATTGACGTCCGCGCAGAGGACCGGTTGTTCCACGGATCGCGCGACGGAGACCTCCGCGGCGAGATGAAAGACGCCCCCGACTTCGCGGAAAAGCGGCGCGAAGCGATGCGTCTCCCGGACATCGCACTCAAGAAGCCTCGCTTGTCCCGAGGCGAGAAGGGGCGCGACGGAATCCCGCGAGCCAGAGCTCAGATTGTCGACGATTGTGACGAACCATCCATCCGCTGCGAGGCGATCGCACAAATGCGACCCGATAAAACCGGCTCCGCCGGTGACGAGGGCATGACGCTGCATCGACACTGCCTCCATTTTTCTCCATGCTACAATAGATGCGTATGGGATTTCCCTTCGATACGTGCAAGGCTTCCCAAACGGGATTCATTGTAGTATAGAACTTCGTAAAACACCATATTCACGGGCATTTCACGCCCGGATCACGGCCGGGAATGTTGCGGCCGGAGGAAGAGGTGGAACGATGACGCGGCATCTTGGCGTCCTGGCGGACAGTCACGGGAATGTCGACGCGTGGGACGCGGCATGCGCGCTTTTCGGCCCGGCGGACGGAATCCTGCATGCGGGAGATGTCCTCGCCCCGGCGGATACGGAACTTGCGGAGCGGATCAACGACTGTTCGGTTCCCGTCGTCATCGCGCGCGGGAACGCAGACGGCGGCGCGGAGCGATTTCTCCGGACTCCCCTTCTTCCGCTGGCCTCCCTGTTCTGGGATGGGAGAACCGTTCTTCTCTCGCACGGGACCGATTTTCCGACGTTTCGCAATGCGGCGTTGCGGGCCGGGGCCGCGCTCGCCATTTCCGGGCATACGCATGTTGCGGCCCTCGTCAGGGAGGAAGGAACGATCTTTCTGAATCCGGGGTCGTGCTCCCTTCCGCTCGGGCGGGATCCGGCGAGCGTTGCGATGATCTTCGGGCATGAAATCCGGATTCTTACGCTATCCGGAGACTTGCTGCATCTGGAATCATGGTAGTATTTCCATAATGAAGCCGGAGTTGGGGGATGCCCCCGGGAGGGACGACACATGGATCTTTCTGTAAATCCTGAAATTGCGAAAAAGAATGTGGAAGCGAAGGGAGAAGAACACATCACGCTGGTCTTCGCCCTGGACAACGAGGATTTCGGCGTTGACGTAAAGGCGATACGGGAGATCGTGCGCGTGCCCCCGTTCATTACGCGGGTGCCGAATGCGCCGGAGTACATCCGGGGCGTGATCAACCTCCGGGGGAATATCTTCCCCGTGTTCGACATGCAGATGAAGGTCGGAATGAACCACAGGGATCTGACCGACGAGGCCCGTATCGTCGTGATCTCGTGGAACGAAATCCAATTCGGCATCCTCGTGGATTCCGTCCGCGAGGTATGCACGATTTACGATTCCCAGATCGAGCAGGCGGGGCAGATCAGCTCGTCGATGGACAAGAAATACCTTCTCGGCGTGGCGAAACACAGTGACGGCCGCCTGATCGTGCTTCTCGACCTTCCGGTCCTGTTCGATATCGAGGAAATACTGGAGGAGGCCAAGACCGCAGTCGCGGGCTCATGATACTCGTCGACCTCCATGTTCACAGCACCTGTTCCGACGGAACCATGCGCCCCGCGGACCTTCCGCGACGAGGCGCGGCCCTCGGGCTTTCCGTCCTGAGTCTCACAGACCACGATTCCACCGAGGGGATCGCGGATTTTCTCGTCTCCTGCCGGCGTCACAGGATCGCCGGCATTTCGGGAGTCGAACTCTCCGCCGAATTCGGCGGAGTGCTCCATATTCTGGGGTACCGCTTCGATCCCCGGGATCCGGATCTCGAGCGGGAGTTTGCGGAACTGCGCGTCGGGCGGGATGTCCGGAACCGCGAGATCTGCCTCAGGCTCCAGAAGCTCGGGCTCGACGTCTCCATCGAAGAGGTCGAGGCGGAAGCGCACGGCGACGTGGTCGCCCGGCCCCATATCGCGCGCGTCATGGTGCGCAAGGGACGGGTTCCGGATATGGCCTCCGCGTTCGTCCGGTATCTCGCGCACGACGCTCCCGCCTATGTTTCCCGATACCGGCTCTCTCCGGAACGCTGCATCGGGATCATCCGGAAAGCCGGCGGCGTCGCGGTGCTGGCCCATCCCGGCCAGACGACGGATGATCCGGAAGCCCTGCGCCGGATCCTGCGCGAACTCAAGGATTTCGGACTCTGGGGGCTGGAGTGCATGTCGTCGCGGCATACGCCGGAGCAGGTGTTCACGTACCTGCGCATCGCCGCGGAGATGGGGCTCTATCCGACCGCCGGATCCGACTACCACGGAGACAATCGTCCGAGCGTATCCCTGGGAGTGGCGGTCAGCGAAGACCTCACGCCCTGGGCGCGTCTCGGAGTTTCGTTATAGCGAAGGAGGTTTTTTCCGAATGAACTGCATCGATCTGCGAAGCGACACCGTGACCCGTCCGTCCGAGGGGATGCGAAAGGCCATGTATCAGGCGGAGGTCGGCGACGACGTCTATTGCGAGGACCCCACGGTCCGACGCCTGGAGGAAACGATGGCGGGGCTTTCGGGGCATGAGAGCGCCCTGTTCGCCTCGTCCGGAACGATGGGAAACCTCGTTTCCCTGCTGACGCACTGCGGCAGGGGAGACGCCGCGATTCTCGGCGCCGAAAGCCACATCCTGTTCTTCGAGGGCGGCGGGCTTGCTGCGTTCGGCGGCATCCTTCCGCTCGTCGCGGACGACGCGACGGGGCTTCCCGACGCCGCACAGGTCGCGGCGCATTGCCGTCCGTCGAATGTCCACGTCGCGCCCGCCAGACTGCTCTGCGTGGAAAACACCCATAACCGGCGCGGAGGAAACGCGTCGTCCCCGGAGGAACTCGCCGGCCTGGTCCGCGTCGCCCGAGGGAAGGGCCTCGCGGTCCACATGGACGGGGCGCGGGTCTTCAACGCCGCCGCTGCATGGAATGTCCCCCTCGAAACGTTCACGAAACAGGTCGACTCGGTTCAGATCTGTCTCTCCAAGGGACTCGGGGCGCCCGTGGGAAGCGTCATCTGCTCGTCCCGGGAGTTCATCGACCGCGCCCGTCACTGGCGGAAGAAGGTCGGCGGAGGGCTGCGTCAGGTCGGCGTCCTTGCCGCGGCAGGGCTGTACGCGATCGAACACAACGCGGCCCGGATGGCGGAGGATCATGCGAACGCCGCCCGGATCGGCGAAATCCTCCGCGACGGAGGGCTCGATGTGCAGTCCGTCCGGAAGCCCACGAACATGGTGTACTTCGCCGTGAAGAACGCTCCGGAACTGGCGTCCCGTTGCGCCGGCCTCGGGGTTCTCTTCAGTCCCGCGGATGAAGGGCGGGTCCGTCTCGTGACGCATCTGGACGTGAGCGCCGCCGATGCGGTGAAAGCGGCGGAATGCATTGTACGGGAGGCCCGAAGGGCAGGATGAAGGAATTCCGCACGGAAGAAATCGAACGGACGCTCCTGCTCCTGGTCGAAGAGTCGTTGCGCCGGGGCGCCTCGGGCGCGGACGCAATTTTCGACGCTTCCCGCTCTTCGTCGCTCTCCCTTCTGGACGGAGAGCCGGAGGAGGACGGATCCGGCGAAGACCGGTCCGTCGGCCTTCGCGTCATCGACGGAGACGGTCGCCAGGGAGTCGCGGCGACGAACGATTTCGACGGGAAGGCGATATCGCGTCTTCCCGAATGGTGCGTCCGGAACTGCCGGGTCGGCGATCCGGATCCCTGGGTCCGCCTTCTGGCGCATCCCTTTCCCGGAGAGCCGGAAGCGCGGGACGATCTGAAGCTGGTCGACGAGCGCATCCCGGTTCTCACGAGACAGGAGCGTTTCGACGCGTGCATGCGGATGACGGACGCCGCACGCTCGGAGCCTTTGCGGGACGGCCTTCGCGTCTGTTCCGTGCGGAGCGCCGCCTGGAGCGACTGGGAGAGCGTCCGGTGTTACGCATCGTCGACGGGCGTCCTGATATGGAGCCGGGCGACCGGCGTTTCCGTCGGGACGACCGTCGCACTCGATGACGGTCGAACCCGGAGCATGGGCGGATACGACGGACAGTCCCACATGCTTGACGGCGCGGATCCTCTTCTGGTCGCCCGCGAGGCGGTCCGCCGCACCGCTCGGACCCACGGCGGAAAGGCCATTGCGAAGGGGCGCTATGACCTCGTCCTGGACGCGCCCGTCATGGCGGATCTTCTCGATGTCCTGGGAGAGCTTTTTCTCGCGTCGGCGGTGCATCGGAACCAGTCCTTTCTCGGCGGACGCGTCGGGGAAATGGTTGCGGGCCCCGGGGTGTCCCTGACCGATGACGGACGTCTGCCCGGTGGGATGGGAACGTCCGCCTTCGATGACGAAGGTGTTCCGACATCCCGGACGGTGCTTCTCGACCGCGGACGTCTCACCGGATTCCTCTACGATCTGCGCAACGCCGCGGAAGACGGCGTCTCCTCGACGGGGAACGCCTGTCGTTCGGCCTCTTCGACTCCCGATGTGGCGACGAGCAACCTCATGATGACGCCGGGAACCCGCTCGCGCGAAGAACTCCTCGGGGCCCTGAAGCGCGGCATTCTGGTCACGGAACTGATGGGGCTGCATACCGTCGATCCGGTCAGCGGGGACTATTCCCTCGGAATCAGGGGGGTGCTCCTGGACGGCGGGGAGGAGCGCCTTCCCGTGGCGGGCATGACCATCGCGGGAACGATTCCGGAGCTTCTCGCGGGCATAGACGGCGCAGCCGACGATCTGACCCTTCGGGGCGATGTCGGCGCCTGCACGGTGGTGGTTCGCGATGTGGCGGTTTCCGGCGATTAGGGGGCATGTCGCGCTTCTCGCGGCGCTGCTGTTGCTGCTCGCAGGAGCCGTCGCCTTCGCGGCGGACGGTCGTCTGCTCTTTCAGGGAGAGAACAGGCTCGGAATCGTTCCGGACATGAAGATGGGCAAATCCACATACCTTTCCGTTTCCGCGATGGCGCGGCTTCTCGGATGCGATGTCACGGAGAAGAACGACACGCTGCTCCTCCAGATCGACCGCGATCGTCTGCAGATCGTCGAAGGGGCGACGGCCGTGTGGCTCAACGTGGAACTCGTCCCGATGGCGGGGCCCGCCGTGCGCGGAGGGGGGGCGTGGTGGCTGGAGGAGCGGTCGGCGCTGAAGGTCTTCTCGAGGCTCCTGCGGGGTGCCGGAAAGGAATCCGCGCTGTCGTTCCGCGCCGGGGATGACCAGCCGGATGTCGAGTCCGTCCGTCCCTCCGCGGGAAAGGACGTCGCAGCGCCGCCGAAACGGACCGCCGTTCAGCCGGCGTCCGAAGCGCAGTCGAAGTCGTCTTCCCTGCCTCTGCTCCGGGGGATCCGGTGGGGACGCCCGGAGGGAAAGATCCGGGCGGTTCTGGAGTACAGCGGCGAAACGCCGCCCGCGATAGAAGGAACGGGAAGCGCCCTGCGGTTCGTCTTCGGAACGCCGATTCCCGGAGATATCGCCGCAACGGGGACTCCGTATCCCGACGCAATCCGCCTGTCCGTGACGAATTTCGGAGACAGGAACATCGTCGAGCTCGCCTCCAACGGAGCCAGGACGGAGACCTTCACCCTGGGAGGTCCGGCCCGGCTCGTGGTCGATTTCACGCTTCCCGACGGAGTGAAAAAGCCGGCGGCGCGCGAGGGAAAGGCCGGGAGCAGAGCCGAACAGGAAACGAGGAAAACGGAATCGGACATCCGGGAAGAAAAGGCGCAGCCGGATTCGACGCCCGGAGACAAGCGCCCGTCCGGAAAAAGAAGATCGGGAAAATTTATCGTGGCCGTCGACCCGGGCCACGGAGGGAAAGACCCCGGCGCCATCTCCAACGGAATCCGCGAGAAGGACGTGAATCTCAAGATCGCCTCGTACCTCGCGGGGGAGTTGCGCGCCATGGGGGTCGACGCCCGGATGACCCGGACGGGGGATACCTATCTGCGCCTCCAGGAACGCACCGAACTCGCCAACCGGTGGAAAGCCGACATGTTCGTCAGCATTCACGCCAACGCGCTCCCGGCCGGACACCACGCGCTCGGGATGGAGATCTATCTCATGGCCCTGCCCACCGACAAGGACGCCATGCAGCTCGCCCTGATTGAAAACAGGGATCTCGCGGCGGATAATGACAAGAAAGAGTCCGCCGCTTCGGACCGGCGGACGCAGCTCTTGCTGAGCATCCTCGGCAATATGCAGCAGAACGCGAAGATCAGTGAAAGCACAACGGTCGCCGAACGTCTCTTCCGTTCGGGAAAACAGGAGGGGCTTCCGATGCGTCGCGTGGCGCAGGCGCCTTTCTTCGTTCTCAGGGGGGCGACGATGCCTGCCGTCCTTATCGAAACGGGATTCTTGACGGAAGCCAGGGAGGCGAAGATGCTCGCGTCTCCCGAATACCAGAAAAAATGCGCTTCCGCCCTCGCCGGGGGAGTTGTGTCATACCTCGAGAACCAATAGGCTCGAAGGCGCCCCGGGACTGAAGGCGGGAAGGGAGGAAAACGGGGGATGCAGGAACGGCGGAAAGACCAGGATGACTTCGTCCTGCCGGAAAACGTGCTTGAAGAGGGAAACGAGATCCCGAGAGACCGTCCCGGCAGGTTGCGCCGCGAGAGACGGGAACCGGACGAACCGGTGAAAAAGACGAGCCGGATCTTCCGGATCGTCGCCTGGATGGGACTCGTGGCGCTCTTCTTCGCGATCGGCTACGGCGGAGCGTCCTACGGTCTGAAAAAACTTTCGGAGAAGAAAATCATTACGCGTCCGGATGTCGTCCAGGATGCGCCCGGAGCCGCCGCGCTCCTCGGCGCGAAGGGGGACGTGATCAACCTGGGCGCGCGAAAAACGTCCGTGACCATGACCCTGCCGAAAGACGGAACGCTTGTGCAGGAAAAGGTATCGATTCTCTCCGATCTGATGGAGGACGACATCCGGACCTGTGTCGCGCGGATCGCTGAGGCTGCGGGAATTCCGAAAGACGTTGCGCTGCTCCACGTTTTCCGGAACGGAGAGGTCGCGTTTCTCGATTTCGACGCCGAGATAACGAATGCGCTCTCCAAGGCGGGCGAACAGAACAGCCTGCTCTTCATAACCGGCGTCGTCCGGACGTTGCAGGACAATTTTCCGCCGGTCGCTATCGTCCGCTTCCTCGTGAAGGGACAGGTCACGCGCGGAAACGCGCCGGTGGATCTCACGGTCCCCTGGCGGCTGCCCAGGTAAGGCGGAGGGAGAGAGCAGAATGCCCCGAATCGACGGCCGACAGGACGACGAGCTTCGTCCGGTCATGTTTGAACGATGCTTCACGCGATACGCCGAGGGATCGGTGCTGGCGACCTTCGGCAATACGCGGGTGCTCTGTACGGCGACCCTCGAAGAGAAAGTCCCCCCGTTTCTCCGCGGCGCGGGCAAGGGGTGGATCACCGCCGAGTACGCGATGCTGCCCCGGGCGACACATATCCGAACTCCCAGAAACGCCGGTGGAAACGGTCGGAGCGCCGAGATCCAGCGGCTCGTCGGCCGGTCGCTCCGTTCCGCGGTCCGCCTCGACCGGCTCGGAGAACGCACGATATGGCTCGACTGCGACGTGCTCCAGGCGGACGGGGGAACGCGCACCACGGCCATCAGCGGCGCATTCGTCGCCCTTGTCGACTGCCTCAGGACGCTCTTCGCGAAGGGTGTCCTCCGGGAGATCCCTCTTTTGTCCTTCACGGCGGCGGTCAGCGTCGGCAAGGTGGATGGGCGGATTCTGCTCGACCTTTGCTACGAGGAGGACTCGGCTGCCGAGGTCGACTGCAACGTCGTCATGAACGAATCGGGACGGATCATCGAACTCCAGGGCACGGGCGAGGGTGGAACCTTCGATCGGGGGGAACTGAGCCTGATGCTCGATGTCGCGGAAGCGGGCATCGGGCGCATTGTCACGGCGCAGCGCGCGGCGCTGGCGCTGTCGGATGAGGAGATCGCGGCCTGTGCGTCACGAAGCGCTGATATTTGCGAGCGGTAACCGCAACAAATACGTCGAGATGCAGGAGCTTCTCGCGCCGACGGGAATGCGGATTCTCTTCGGAGGCGACGTGAAGTCGATGGACGTCGAGGAGACGGGGTCCACCTACGCCGGGAACGCGCTGCTCAAGGCGCGGGCATGGGCTCATGCGACGGGATTGCCCGCAGTGGCTGACGACAGCGGGGTGGAGGTTCGGGCGCTCAACGGCGCGCCGGGGATCTTTTCCGCCCGCGTCGCCGCGACGGACGCCCTTCGCAACGAATGGTTGCTCGAGCAGCTGGCCCGCAAGTCGGCCGAAACCCGGGGGCCCGCGGATCGTGCGGCCCGATACGTCGCGGCGCTTGCGCTCTGTTTCCCCGAAGAAGGAGAGATCATCATCTGCGAGGGAATCTGCCGGGGAAGCATCCTGAACGCTCCAAGAGGCGCGGGCGGGTTCGGATACGACCCGCTCTTTCTTCCCGACGGACAGGACAAGAGCTTCGGCGAACTGGACCGATCGGTGAAACAGAGGATCTCCCATCGCGCGATCGCGTCCTTTCGCCTTGTGAATATGCTTTTGCGCCGGGGTATGCTACAATGACTATCCGTTTGAATTGTGTTCGAAATTTCTAGGAGGTGCACACGGTGAAGATCGCACTCGGACTGCTTCATATCGTCCTTTGCATTGCCCTGTCTGGGGTCGTGCTGCTCCAGCAGCGGAAACAGGGCGGTTTCTCCGGGATCTTTGGCGGAGGAACGCAGGCTGATATGGGCAACAATCAATGGCAACGTTTCACGGGACTCACCAAGATCACGGTGATTCTCACGTCCCTGTTCATGGTGACATCCGTCGTCCTCGTCCTCATGGCCAAGTAGGCGCCCCAATGACCTGCGGAAAGCTGCCGGGAATCGATTCGCTGGACGACGTCCGCTCTCTCGGCGTCTCGTCCGATCGGTTGTTTTCGGCGACCCACGAAGAGATCCTCGCCGGATGCACGACGGACATTTATTTCGTCAAGACCCGCGATGTTCTCAGAAAGGCGGGACGGCTGGATGTTCCTGTGGTCGCCGAGGTGTTCGCACGCAAGAAGGGACTGTTCGCCGGTCTGCCCGAGGCGCTCCTGCTGTTTCGCGGGCGGGATGTCGCGGTTCATTCCCTGAAGGAAGGCGACTCCTTCGAACCGCGCGAGGTCGTCATGCGTCTGGAAGGCCCCTATTCGTACTTCGGGATGTATGAAACGGTGCTTCTCGGAATCCTCGCGAGCTCCGCGGGGTGGGCGACGACGGCCCGGGAGTGTGTGGACGCCGCGGAAGGCAAGCCCGTTCTCTGCTTCGGAGCGCGGCATGTCCACCCGGCCATAGCGCCGGTCATGGAGCGGACCGCAGTTGCGGTCGGCGGATGCACGGCGGCGAGCTGCATTCTCGGAGCGAAGCTCGCCGGCGGTGAGCCGTCCGGGACGGTTCCGCACGCGGCGATTCTGATCATGGGAGATACCGTCGAGCTGGCGAAGGTCTATGACTCGGTCGTTCCGTCCGGCGAACCGCGGATCGTCCTTGTGGATACATTCAAGGATGAAGCCGAGGAAAGCCTGCGCGTCGCGGAAGCTCTCGGAGCCAGACTTTCGGGCGTCCGGCTCGATACTCCGGGCGAGCGCGGCGGCGTCACCGCCGAACTTGTCCGCGAAATCCGCTATCGCCTCGACATGGCGGGATTCGGCCATGTCCAGATCGTAGCGTCGGGCGGCCTGAATCCGGATCGGATCCGGTTGCTTTCGGCCGCAGGGGCCGCTTCTTTCGGCGTGGGAAGCTACATCTCCGACGCCGCCCCGATCGACATGACGATGGACTTGAAAGTCATCGACGGACATCCGATCGCGAAACGGGGACGTCTTCCGGGGGTACTTGCAAGTCCGAGGTTGCTTCGGGTACAATAAACAACTGTGAATGCGCCGTCTTTTTCGATTCGTTCCACGCTGCGCTTCCTGGGATCCTTGCCACGTCCCTGAGATGCGGAAGAGCGCCGAATGTGTCGGAGACAGTGTATTTATATGTTCCATGCGCACCGTATACAGAAAGGCACTTTCAAAGGAGGAAGTTTCATGACCAGCGATCACCGGTCATTTATGGCCACGAAGAATACCGTCGTGCGTTCGTGGTACATCGTGGATGCTACGGATAAACCCCTCGGAAGGGTCGCGTCCGCCGTCGCCATGATTCTCATGGGCAAGAACAAGCCCACCTATACGCCGCACGTCGACTGCGGCGATTTCGTCGTCATCATCAATGCGGAAAAAGTCAAGCTCACGGGCGCGAAGCGGGAAAACGCGAAGGTCTACCACTACAGCGGATATCCCAGCGGCCTGCGGGTTCGCACATACGGAGAAGTCCTCGATAAACAGCCGGAATATCTCATCGAAAAAGTTGTCAAGGGCATGCTCCCCAAAACCCGCCTGAAGCTCTGGCGGAAGCTCAAGGTCTATGCGGGTCCGAACCATCCGCACGCGGCGCAGCAACCCGTCGCGATCGACCTGTAGCCTGAAGAGGAGGACGGAGGATCATGAATACTCTTTCCTGTTTCTGGGGAACCGGAAGACGGAAGAATGCCCTTGCCCGGGTGCGTGTGCTTCCCGGGAACGGCGTCGTGAAGATCAACGAACGCACGGTTGAGGACTATTTCCCCCGCCTTGTGTGGCAGTTGCAGGCCATGCAGCCCCTCAAGACGGCGACTGTCGAGGGGAAGGTCGATGTTCTGGTCCGCGCGAGCGGCGGCGGTCTTACGGGACAGGCCGGAGCCGTTCGTCTCGGCATCGCCCGCGCGCTGATCAAGATGAACCCCGAGCTGCGGCCGGTCCTGAAGAAGGCCGGACTGCTCACGCGCGATCCGAGAATGGTCGAACGCAAGAAGTACGGCCAGAAGGGCGCACGCGGCCAGTTCCAGTACTCGAAGCGGTAATCGCTGCGCCGTTTCGGAGAACCGGAAATATGCAAAGGGGATGGACCTGCGGGTCCATCCCCTTTTTGTTTCAGGAACAAAGAAAATCGATGAATTCCTCTTTTCCTATCCGGTAAAAGAACCGGCCGATTTCAATCGGCGCGAGCGCCTGCGCGACGGACGCCCTGTCGGGAGGCAGGCCTTCGAGGGCTCGGGCGACCGGTTCGAGATCCTCGGCGCCGAAAAAGTCCCCGAAGAAGACGACGTCCCGGATTGCTCCCTCTACGAGATTCATGCGCGCCTCCACGCGTCCCGCTCCCTCGAAACGCCGTTCCTTCCGGATATCGCGCTCCCTGCCGTCTCCCCATGTCCACGCGCGGGACGCATACCGTTCATCCGCCAAGGCGATGACTGCGGCCCGAAGTTCGTCGGATGCGGAAAGCGGCGCAAGGCCGTATTCCATATTCACCTCCTCGCGAAGCACGGTGAGGAAGTCCTCCATTCCCACGTCCGGGCCGAGGTGCGGACGAATATTCGTCACGCGGCTCGCGACGGACGCGAACCCTTTCGGGCGATACTTTTCCTCGCGGACCCGCAGAACCTGCGACAACACGGACAGATCGGAATCGAAGAGCAGCGTCCCGTGATGCAGCAGGCGCCGGCCGTCCATGTGCTGTGCATTTCCGGAGAATTTGCGTCCTCCGATCGTGAGGTCGTTCCGGTCCGTCCGCTCCGCGCCGACGCCGAGGCGCTGCAACGTACGCAATACGGGCTGCGTGAACGGCGCGAAGTCAAGCGTCCCTTCTGATGTTCGCGGCAACAGGAAGGAGTAGTTTACGTTCCCGAGATCGTGATACACGGCTCCCCCCCCGGTAATGCGTCGAACGACAGTGATTCCGCGTTCCCGCACCGTTTCCTCGCGAACTTCCTCGGCCGTATCCTGAAAACGGCCGACAACGACCGTCGCCGCATTCCGCCAGAGC
>CALMZW010000113.1 GCA_937870605.1 uncultured Synergistaceae bacterium | reverse complement strand
GAGCTTTTCCTTGATCGTTTCGATGCAGGCGTCTTCCTTGACGAGATCGGTCGCTTCAACGAGGGCGCCGAGGCCGACGATATTTGCGACCTTGTCGCTTCCGAGCTTTTCCGCCAAAGAGTTCATCGGAACGGCTATAACGGTCACATCGGTTCTCGGATGCTCGTACTTCACGAGATCGCTGTTATATATCAGGATTCCGCCCTTTTTCGCCGCATGCTCGAATTTGGCGAGGGACGGCTGGTTCATGATCACGACGGCATCGGCCTCGGAAACCACCGGCGAAGCGATTTCCTCTTCGCTCAGGACAACACCGCAGTTCGCGGTGCCGCCGCGCATCTCAGGACCGTAGGAAGGGATCCACGTCACATGAAGTCCCTGCGCTATTCCGGTATACGCAATAAGTTGTCCGAGAACCATGACACCCTGTCCGCCGAAACCCGCCGCAAGAAGTGTTCTGTAAAAAGGAGCCATTCTCGCCGCCTCCTACTCGAAATCCTTGAAGACACCCAGCGGGTAATAGGGCATCATCGACGAAAGAGTCCAATCGAAAGCCTCAACGGGCCGAAGGCCCCAGTTCGTCGGACAGGAAGACAGAACCTCCACCAGCGAGAATCCCTTTCCGTCGATCTGGTTCTGGAACGCTTTCTTGATCGCCTGTTTCGTCTTGATTATATATTTCGGCTGCGCCACCGTGACACGGCTGATAAATCCGGGCGAGGCGAGCGAACTCAAAAGCTCGCATACGCGAAGCGGGTATCCGTTGACTTTCGCATCGCGGCCCAGCGGACAGGTCGTCGCCTTCTGGCCGATCAGCGTCGTCGGGGCCATCTGCCCGCCCGTCATGCCGTAAATGGCGTTGTTGATGAAAACGACGGTGATATTCTCATTTCTGTTCGCAGCGTGCACGATCTCGGCCATACCGATGGACGCGAGGTCTCCATCGCCCTGATACGTAAAGACAACCCTGTCGGGGCGTACTCTCTTGAGTCCGGTCGCCGTCGCCGGAGCACGGCCGTGAGCCGCTTCGCAGAAATCGATATCCATGTAGTTGTACATCAACGCCGCACACCCGACGGGCGCCACGCCGATTGTCTTCTCCTGGATCCCGAGTTCGTCGATCACTTCGCACACGAGACGATGGGCGATTCCGTGACCGCAGCCGGGACAGTAATGCGAGAAGACGTCAGGCATCCATGACTTCGGTCGTTCGTAGACCTTGACTTCCTTCATGACAGACACCCCTTCCCTAGCCGATGATCTTCAGGCATGCGTCCTCGATTTCCTTCACCGAGGGAGACATGCCGCCGGAACGACCGTAAAAAGATACGGGATACGCGCATTTCGTCGCGATCTTTACGTCGTCGATCATCTGTCCGCAGTTCATTTCGACGACAAGAATCCCCTTGAGTGTCTTGGGGATCGCATCGAAAGCGCTGTATGGATACGGCCACACCGTAATGGGCCGGATCATGCCGACCTTGTACCCTCTGCTTCTGAGGTTGGTCATCGCGGACCTCGCGATTCGGGCCGTCGTTCCGTACGCGGAGATGATCACATCCGCGTCTTCGACCATGACCGTCTCGCAACGACGTTCGTTTTCCCTGATAATGGCGTATTTCTTCTGGAGGTTCTTGTTATGCTCTTCCAGTTCCTCGGGGGAGAGGTACAGGCTCTTCAGATGGCTTCGTTTCCCGCCGCGTTCCGGCATGAATCCGAGCCCCCACGTCGTTATATCGGGAAGTCCCTCGGGGTGATGCGGATGAATTTCGACGGCTTCCATCATCTGGCCCATAAATCCATCCGCCAGAACCATCGTCAGCGTCCGGTATTTCTGTGAGAGATCGAAAGCGAGCTGGGTCAGGTCGACGGCTTCCTGCAGCGTGCTGGGAGCCAGAACGATCGTATTGTAGTCGCCATTGCCGCCGCCCTTGGTCGCCTGCAGGTAATCCGCCTGCGAAGGAAGAATGCTTCCGAGGCCGGGTCCGCCGCGCATGACATTCACGACAACCGCAGGAATCTCGGAGCCGGCGATGTAGGTGATTCCCTCGGACATCAGGGAGATGCCGGGGCTCGAAGACGTTGTCATAACCCGGAAACCGGTCGCGCCGCCGCCAAGAACCATATTGATCGCGGCGACTTCGCTCTCCGCCTGGACGAACTGCCCGCCGACCTCCGGCAAATGCGCGGACAT
>CALMZW010000112.1 GCA_937870605.1 uncultured Synergistaceae bacterium | reverse complement strand
ATACGCGACCGGAAGCGGTGCGTATGAACCGTCATCGGCATGCAGTTTTGGAGATTCCGGATTCCGCGAACGCTCAGGATCGAAAAGCGGCGACAAACGGGCGTACTCGACTTTCAGCTTCCGTGCAGCCGCTTCGGCGGCTTTCCTGCTTTCGGCGGCGATAGCGGCCACCCTGTCCCCGACGAACAGAACGCGTTTCGCGAACAACCGGCTGTCGTAGGGGGAAGGTTCGGGATACCCCTGTCCTGCTGTAGTGTGCAGGCGATCAGGAGCGTTTTCGTACGTCAGGATATCGACAACGCCGGGGACGTCGCGGGCTTCGCCCGAGTCTATCGACAGGATATCGGCAAAGGGATACGGTGAATAGGCGAAGGCAACGAAAAGCGGATTTCGAAGATCGGCATCCGCCGTAAAACGACATGCTCCACATGCCAGAGAAAGAGCGTCCGTCTTCGTAACGGACGAACCGATAACCGACGAGGATTGCGTGTCATTCATGGCGATCGAGCCTCCTTGCCGCCTGCTTGACCGCTTCAATAATTTTCACGTATCCCGTGCATCGGCACTGATTTCCATCGAGGGCGCGAAGGATATCTTCATCCGAGGGGTTCGGATTATCGGAAAGCAGCGCATACGTCGCAAGGATCATACCCGGTGTGCAGAACCCGCATTGAACAGCGCCGCAATCGACAAACGCCTGCTGAATCGGGTGCGGCGCATCTCTCGTACCGAGTCCGGAAACCGTAAGGATCTCCTGTCCGATACTCGTCGCAGCGAAGACAAGGCACGAATTCACGAGCTTCTTGTCAAGAAGGACCGCGCAGGCGCCGCAGCTCCCTTCCCGACACCCGCAATGAACATCGGTAAACCCATGCCTGCGAAGGACATCGAGTAACGTTTCGTCGGCTGAGAACGAGAACGTATGGTTGACGCCATTGACGCGGAATTGTCCTTCCATGAGGCTACCCCCTTTTTCTCGAAGCGAGAGAAACGAGTTTCATCACGCAGCGTTCCAACTGGACCGACGCCAGTTCCAGGAGATACTGAGGGCTCCCGAGGGGTTTCTTCGTGAAAGAAATCGGAAGAGACGCGCAGACAGCGCGTGAATTGACTTCAGCCGGGGAACACCCTTCGATTTTTCGTTCAACGCTTTCAAGCCGGGCGAAAAGGTCTGCCACGCCGGTTATGACGACGCGGACGTTCGTGAAAAGATCTCTTTCGAAATCTGCACAAATCGTTATGGTGAATGAAGGATAATCGAAAGCAACGCGTTTTTCCGTGTGAAAAACGGCCACGGAATGACGAACCGGAATTCGAATGGAGTGAATCAGAGAACCTTTCAAGAGAAGTTTGTTTCGCTGGACATCAGCGACGGGATACAGTCCCCGGTTCATGCCTTCGAGCGAAACGATCGCATCCGTTGCAATTGCGGGCCCGAGCACATTGGACCACGGAGGAAGCAGCGCCAGACTGCCGCCTATTGTGATTCGATTTCGCAAGGCAGTGGATGCGGACCGGGAGAGGGCATCAACGAGAACATTTTCCGGGAAAGAATTCCTGAGAGCTCGGACAATATCGGCGTATGTCGCCATCGCGCCAATATCAATCCACTCTTTGCTGATCCGCACAAAATCCAGATCCAGTTCAGAAAGATCGATCAGCCCGCGAATCGATCCTTTCCAGTTTCTCAGAAGATGCGTTCCGCCGCCATGCACATGCAGCGATTCATCCTTCACATATTCGAGTGCTTCGGATAACGTCCTGGGGCGAATCCACAACATTTCCGCCATTCGCAGCTCCTCCCTGTGACTCGGAGATCGTGTACTCATGCATTTTGCGTCCTTTGATACGACTTGCGGAGAAAAAAAATACGTATCCCGGAAAAAAGAGGATTATGGAGAATACATCTTCAACGATTCGACGTCGATTCTCTCCCACAGCGAACATTCTATCACGACAGAAACAGGATGAGGACATTAACAAGAGGATTGTCAGGAAAGATCGAAGGAGAAGGTATCTCCATGAAGGTGCGCGATCGATCGTATTCTATCCAAGGTATTTCGCGCAACGGAAAGCCTGCGTTGCCCTGCTTCGATAGCCTTGGAATCAGAGAATCTTTGAGAAAGCGACTGCGCTCGCTGGTCGAGTGACACCACAACATCCCCGCGAACGAGTTTATCGGCAAGCGACAGAACCTCTTCCTCAACCGACGTCCCGGACGGATCCTGATGGTGCGCAACCACAGCGGCCAATCCGTCGAACCCGAAACTGCGAAGGAATACAGCCCCGGAATGGGCATGATCCGGACTCCTTTTTTTTATATCATGGAGTCGCGCCGCTCTGTCGAGAAGATGGAGATCGATCGGTTCGTTCTTTTCGAGAATTCTTCCGAGCTCATGAGCGACTCTTGCAACAAGCCGGCAATGCCTTCGTACGTTTCGCGGCGTTCCGGCGAGATCCAAAAGCGCCGAACACTCGAATTTCGAAACAAGAGAGCAACTTCCATCGAAATTCGAGTGTGCGGCGTTCCGGCGAGATCCAAAAGCGCCGAACACTCGAATTTCGATGGAAGTTGCTCTCTTGTTTCGGCAAGTCGGCGACAGCGTTCAAGATGAGTCGGCGTATCGGCGTCTATCAGTATCCCCTGATCGGGAACGGCAACAAAAGACACGGAATCACCGTGTGCTTCGAGGAACCCACGTAACCCCCCGTCTTCGTTCCACGAAATCACGCGCTCGAGCATCTCCGCTCCGAGAAGAGGAGGATGACCGGGGCGGCCGCCAAAAGTCGGAATTCGCGCCGAAAACGCCGGGAGTGGGTGTTCCTGAAGCGAAAGAAGAGTCTTCTTCCGGAGAAGAGGAATGTCGACGGGAAGGATGTACGTTGCGGACGGATGTTTCAGAATTTCGGCAATCCCGGTCTGAACGGACGAAAACATCCCGGAGTCGAAATGCGGATTCTCTACGACAGTAACATTCAGCGTTTCTGCGAAAGGACGGATTTCAGGCCGGGCGCCTGTGACGACAACGATACGTTCAACGCCGGTTTCACGGAAAAGTCGCACCGTCCTTTCCAAAAGAGATGCGCCGTCTATCTGAAGAAGCGCCTTACATGCGCCCATTCGGGAAGAATATCCTGCAGCGAGAACTATTCCGGATAATCCGAGTCTTCCCATGAAAAAAGACACCATCCTTTGATTTGGATAGCGACACTATATCATGGAAAAAACGAGATATTTTCTGAAAAGAAAGAGGGGGAAGAGGAAAAATCTTCATGGTGCGAGAGGGGGGATTTGAACCCCCACGCCCGAAGGCAACGGATCCTAAGTCCGGCGCGTCTGCCATTTCGCCACTCTCGCGGAAAAAATGACTGAGGGGAATCGTTCAATAAACGGAAAAATGGTGGACCGTGAGGGACTCGAACCCACAACCCCCTGATTAAGAGTCAGATGCTCTACCGGTTGAGCTAACGGTCCACATTGTATTGAAAGCGTAGTGTATAACAAAAATCTTTTACGACACTATTTTTGCTATTCATTTCATTCAAAAAGCCACCTGTATCAAGGTGGCTTTTAAAAAAAATGGTGGACCGTGAGGGACTCGAACCCACAACCCCCTGATTAAGAGTCAGATGCTCTACCGGTTGAGCTAACGGTCCAAAACATTTATAGCTGGCGCGCCCGGCAGGAGTCGAACCCGCGACCTACGGATCCGAAGTCCGTCGTTCTATCCAACTGAACTACGGGCGCATATTAAACTGGGGTGAGCGAGGGGACTTGAACCCCCAACATCTGGAGCCACAGTCCAGTACTCTAACCAATTGAGCTACGCTCACCATATCCTTGGCGCGCCCGGCAGGACTCGAACCCGCGACCCACGGCTTAGAAGGCCGTTGCTCTATCCAACTGAGCTACAGGCG
>CALMZW010000111.1 GCA_937870605.1 uncultured Synergistaceae bacterium | reverse complement strand
CCGGGCCTGCGCGTGGGGCACGCCCAGGATGAAACGGCCGCGACCGGATGTACGGTCGTCGTCTGCGAAGATGGGGCAGTCGCGGGCGTCGACGTCCGGGGCGGCGCTCCCGGAACGCGGGAGACGGACCTTCTCGATCCGCGCAATCTCGTGGAGCGGATCCACGCGGTGGTGCTGGCCGGGGGAAGCGCGTTCGGACTCGATGCGGCGTCGGGCGTGATGGAGCTTCTGGAGCGGCGGGGAATCGGCTTCGACGTCGGCGTCACGAAGGTTCCGATCGTCTGTTCGGCGGTGCTCTTCGACCTGCTTTGCGGCGACTGGTCCCGTCGCCCCGATCGCGAGATGGGCCGACGGGCGGCGGAAAACGCGCTCGACCCCGACTATCGTCCCGCGCTCGGCTCGGTCGGCGCAGGAACGGGGGCGACCGTCGGGAAGTTTCTCGGGAACGATTTCGCGATGCGCGGCGGCGTCGGCGCGTGCGCGTACCGGGCGGGGCCGGTTTCGGTCGGCGCGCTGATCGCGGTGAACTGTCTGGGCGACGTGGTGGATCCGAAGACCGGGAGCATCCTGGCCGGGGCGTGGGATCGCGAGAAACGCCTCTTTCGGGGGACGGAGGACGCCGTTATTGCGGCCCTCGGGGAGAAGAGGAATATCTTCGCGGGAAACACGACCATCGGCGTCGTCGCGACGAACGCGCGCATGACGAAGGCGCAGGCCGGGAAGCTCGCATCGATGTCGCACGACGGCTACGCGCGCTCCATGCGGCCGTCGCACACGATGGTCGACGGCGACACGATCTTCGCGCTGTCGACGGGCGATGTCGGGGCGGATCTGAACGCCCTGGGCGCGCTTGCCTCGCGGGCCGTCGAAGAGGCGGTCGCGGATGCGGTCCGTTCCGCCCGAGGCGGCTACGGCTTTCCGTCCGTCGCGGACATCGGTCGCTGAAGGGACGGGCGCAGGGTCCCGGTGACCCGCGCCGGACGGCGTTTCACGAGGCCGGGGTCGCCCCTTCCCACGAAAAGTCGCGGCTACGGAAGAGCGCGACGCAGGTGTTGACGACCTCCGGGTCGAAAAGCGTTCCCCGGTTTTCCGAGACGAACTCGAGCGCCGCGTCGATGCCGAGCGACGAGCGGTAGGGTCTGTGGCTCGCCATGGCCTCGACGACGTCGGCCACCATCAGGATTTTCGATTCGGGCAGAATGTCGGTTCCCGGCTTGCCGTCCGGATAGCCCGAACCGTCGATCCGCTCGTGGTGCTCCAGAACCATCCGGGCGATCGGCCAGGGAAAGTCCGTGTCTTTCAGGATCTCATAGCCCTCGAACGGGTGCTGCTTGATCAGCGCGAACTCGTTGCGCGTGAGCGTCGACGGCTTGCTCAGGATTTCCGAGGGGATCGCGACCTTGCCGAGGTCGTGGAGGACCGCCGCGATCCGGACTCCCTCCGCCTGTTCCGGAGAGAGCCCCATCGCGAGGGCGATCCGTTCGGCCAGCAGGGCGACGCGTTGCTGGTGCCCCGCGGTGTAGGGATCCCGTTTTTCCACGATCGTCGAGATGATGTGAACGGTGCCGTTCAGCGAGGCGCGAAGCCTGCCGAGCAGCTCCGTTCGTTCGCGTTCCCGGCGGGCCGCTTCGGCCCAGAGCGATTTCTTCTCCATCGCGCCGAGAACGGCGGAGCCGAGGCGTTTTGCGTGTTCCTTGATGACGTAGTCGGTCGCTCCGGCTTTCATGCACGCCACGGCGGTATCCTCGTTCATGGAGCCGGTCAGCAGGATCACGGGAAGCATCGGATCGCGGGCGATGCTCAGGCGCAACGCTGTCATGCCGTCGAAACGCGGCATCGAGTAATCGGATACGACGATGTCGGGGCGGAACGCCTCCAGCTCCCGCAGAAAGTCGTCCTTCGTCTCGACCCTCCGGAACTCGCAGTGCGGGATCTCGCGGGATATCTCCCGCTGGGCGAGTTCCGCGTCAGCAGGCATATCCTCGACCATAAGAATGCGCAGGGACTCCGGCATGAGCCACGCCACCTCTCGTTTCGCTTCCCGTTTCGCTCCGGCGGACGCGGAAGCGCCCACCCGTGAAACGCAGGAACACTTTCTCCGGTAATCAGGTATGATATAACAATACAGGAAAATCGCTCTTGCGTGTAGTGTTCTTTCACGTCATTCTCCGCT
>CALMZW010000110.1 GCA_937870605.1 uncultured Synergistaceae bacterium | reverse complement strand
TCCAAGCTTTTCGGCAAAGTATCTGCGTTGCCAAAAGCAATCATGAAAGCGATCTCGCGGTTGACGGAAGAGGTCT
Source organism: uncultured Synergistaceae bacterium (assembly GCA_937870605.1). Classification (GTDB taxonomy): domain Bacteria; phylum Synergistota; class Synergistia; order Synergistales; family Aminobacteriaceae; genus CALFXN01. The sequence continues at coordinate 1,589 of CALMZW010000110.1, read as the reverse complement.
TCGAGGTCAGCCCGGAGCGGGCGCTCTCCGCGTTGAGGCTGACGACGCAAAACCAGATGGCTCTAGTATGTTGTACTACGGGACGTTCGCGCGTGCTTCGATTCGATAAAGGACAACCGATATATCTGAAATCGGCGCCACGAAAAAAAGCCATAGCTCCGATTATGGGAAGCATGGCCGGCGCGGCGGCCATCGCATTGCTCTATCTCGGCCCGAAAGAGGTCGACGAGGACATCATGAAGACCATCAAGGAAAACATGGAGCCCGAGGATTTCGACCGGCTTGTGTCGGTCGCACCCAAAATGCCCTTATGGCTGGCGGATATCCTGCTTCACAACAAATTCCGGGCGTGAATTCGACGAATCCGTTGCGTCGTTTCGGAAAGATTCTCCCCCCGGCGTTCATCGGTCCGGTTCGTCAGGGAGATATTCAACACCGGGAACGCTCACGCGGTCCATCCATTCCGCCGGTTCTCCCAGCTTCTTCTTGCAGGCTTTCCAGAAGTTCCACGTCGCTTGCTTCTCCTCTGCGGAGCGCGGCTTTTTCATACGGCGGATCGTCCGGAATTCGTCATAATCGCAGAGCAGATCGAAAACTTCTTTCGTGTAGCAGGTTCCCCTCCGTTTGCCCCGGACGCGGCTGACAAACTGAACCTTCGTGAGCGTGTCCCTCCAGTAGGTATCCGGCTCTTGTTCCATCTTTTTCAGGATGCGCTCGACCTGGGGTTCGACGCGTTGATACAGGGGCGCGATGTCGCAGATCTCGAACGGGGCGCAGTCAGCCTTGTCGGCGGGGCCAGAGAAGAGATTTCTGTTTTCCGCGAATACAATGAGCTCCATTCTGTTATTCATTTCGGGCTCGGAAGACGTATTCCTTTGGCTGCGACGCTCACACGCGCCGATAACGGTTTCGAGAAGAGTCTTTGTATCCTCGGCCGTCGGCGCTTTCTTCACGTCGACATATTTCCAGAATGCACGGACGGCCATCCGGAGGTCCGCCATCGTGCGGGGGTCGACATCGAAAACACCTGGAGAGGAAGGGTTCGGCGAGAAACTGTCGCGACAGATCTGTTCGTATGCCCATGCGACATTCTTCAGGACTCGTTTCTTGAGAGTACAGCTGACGCAAGTCCTCCACAGCTCCGCTTCGCGTTCCGGAGTAAGGCTCCGCGGAAACATATCTTCGATGGGGGAGTCTTTTTTCGGTTTCATGCAATACCCTCCAGTCCTGACGAGTCTGCCCTAAATACGAGCACGACCTGAATCTCCGGCGGCGCGGGCGCCTTTTTCCATCCGCTCGGGGAATCGTCGCTGAATCATCCAAAGCGCGCTAGAACGAATCGCGAATCTCCTCTGCGTACACCGTCAGTATCTTTTCAATGGTTTCCGCGTCGCCGGTGTACATCGCATAGCGCTCGGACATGAGGAATTTCATCTCTTCATCCGTTGCGCCCTCCCTCAGCCTCTTGGCGAGAATCATCGACATAATATCGATGGCGACATCTCGTATGATAAATTCGTCAAGAAGGCCGTCCTATTTTGAATCCATGCCTGCTCCTTCCTCCGTCCCGGAAGCCGGCTATAAACGGT
>CALMZW010000109.1 GCA_937870605.1 uncultured Synergistaceae bacterium | reverse complement strand
CCATCGACATCACCGACCCGGCGACGCTGACCGCGCTCCTTTCGTCGCAGACGCTGCTTGCGCAGCTCCTCGAGACCGACCCCGGTGCGATCCTGTCCGGGACCTACAACATGAACCTCGTGCGCTTCTTCTCGTTCGTCGCCGACCTCGATCCCGGAGTCCTCGACTTCACGATCCTGCTCGAAATACAGGTCGAGGGAGTCCCGTCCGGATACCGGGCGCAGCTCTTCATGCTGACGCGGACGTTCGACGCCCAGGGCAACCCAACGGGATACGCGATCGTTCCGCGCTTTGAGGGCGAGAATGTCTTCCGGAAGAAAAGCGGCGCGAGGGGATGGACGGAAACCTGGCGCGTCGAAATCCACGACGGCGGGGCGAGCGACGGCGACGCGAAACAGGACGGCTTCGTCGCACCGCAGATCGCGGCGGTCGTGGCGGTCTTTCCGATGGCGACCCCGAGCGTGACGACGACGCCGACGCAGGGAAGCTCGGGCGGCGGCGGGTGTTCGATCCCCGCGAACGGTTCCGCAGTCATCGCGGCGCTCCTGCTCCTCGCGCCCGTAGTCATGATGCGACGGCGCTGACGGGTTTCTTCCGCGGGTTTTCGGACGTTCTTGACCCGTCTATCGCTGCAGGGTGTATCCTGACGCCGCTGCAGCGACAGGAGGGACCATCATGAACGGAAACACGCGGGAACCATTCCGGGGACGTCGGGCGACGCTCCGATCCCGGATGCGTCTGGATGCTTCGCCGGAGCGGATCTTTCCATTGCTCTGCCCGGTCAGGGAATACGACTGGATCCCCACATGGTCATGCGACATGATCTATTCCGAGTCGGGCGTCGCGGAGAACGACTGCGTCTTCGCGACCGCCTTCCCGGAAGAGGGGCCTCGCGAAAGCTGGGTCGTCGTGCGCTACGAGCCGCCCCTCGCCATCGAATTCGTGCGGTCGAACGCGGACCGGGTCATCCGGTACGCCATACGCCTCCGGGCGGACGGCGGCGCGACGGACCTCGACTGGTCGCAGATCATGACGGGGCTGAACGAAACGGGAAACGCCCTCGTCGACGCCCGCGCATCCGGCGATGCGTTCGAAGCGTCCGTGCGGCGCCTCGAAGGGCTGCTCGCGGAATACCTCGAACGCGGCCGCGCCGGATAACGGCGAAGGCGACTCACCGATCCCCGGGGAGCGGGGGAAGACGGCGGCGAATGTCCCGGATTTCCTCCTCCCCGAACCCGAGCATCTCGAGAAACGCCTCGTGCCCCTTCGGATCCTGGAGTTCGAAGAGCGCATGCCACCGCAACAGCCCGGCTTCGTCCACCCCGATGCGGCGAAGCCGGGAAACCCATGTCTTCCGGTCGGGGAAACCCGTCTTCGGCGCGACGCCGCTCTCCGAAAGAAGGCGCGCGATCAGCCGCCGCTGCCGGTTCAGTTCTCCGATCTCCCGGCCGATCGCCTCGGACCGTTCCTGAAGAAACCGGACGGGATCCTTCTCCCCGGACTCGAGCATGATCCGGATGTGTTCGAGCGGAAGCCCCGCGTCCCGGAGCGTCCGGATCGTCCGGAGGCGTTCCCCGCACGATTCGTCGTAGAGACGGTAGCCCGCCTCCGAGCGCCGCGACGGACGCAGCAGTCCGCACGCTTCGTAATAGAGCAGCGTGCTCCGCGACAGGCCATGCTTTCGTGCGAGCTGCGATACGGTCTCCACGTCAGTCTCCGCCCGTCGCTCCGGCGGGAAGCGGAACCGCGACGGCGCACGGGACGTGGAGCATTTTGCGAACGGACATCGGGCGACGCCTCCCATATAAATGCCGGAAGATCACATTGTCCCATGTACTATAGCAGGAGACCACAGCGGGAAGCCATGTCGCGAACCCCATATCGCCATCCGTCGCCGCTTCAGTTTCTGGTGCTGTGACGGGAACGGCGTCAACTATTTTGATTTATCCGTGTATAAACCATAATAAGCAATTATCTTGACATGTTTCCTCTTCGCGCGTATTTTTTTGAGCAGCAATCCGCCCACTGAAATGTTTCGACGGCTCCCGGCGTCACGAAACCCAGAACGCACCCCTTGAGGAGGAGTACGGCATGACCACACGGCAACGATTCCGGCGATATCTCTGCGTGCTTTTCGCGGCTTCGGCGATGATCCTGGCGACCGTGACGGCGGACGCCGCCGTTCGCTACGTCACGCAGGAGGGCGCGGGAAACAGGGACGGATCGAGCTGGGCGAACGCATACGACGAAGCCGCCTTCCCCGACGCGATCGCGAGCCCGGACACGGTCGCGGGCGACGAATTCTGGGTCAAGGCCGGCGTCTACCGCCCCCTCGACGACGAATGACGCAACGGCCACATTCGTCCTCAAGGACGGAGTGGCGCTCTACGGCGGATTCGCCGGGACGGAAACGTCGAGCGCCGACAGGAACCCGGCCGCGAACGTCACGATTTTGACGGGGGATCTCGCGAAAGACGATCCGCACGTGAACGGCGTCACCGTCAGCGCCGACCTTATTTCTGGCGACAACAGCCTGCGCGTCGTCAAAGCGCCTTCCGGCTGCGGACTGACGACCGTTCTCGACGGCTTCACTATCACGGCCGGGGACAACAACTCCGACAACGGCGGCGGGATGTCCATCGAAAGCAGCAGCCCGACCGTGACGAACTGCGCCTTCTCAGGCAACAGAACATCCGAGAGGGGCGGCGGCGTCGCGACCTCCCTAAGCGGCGCCGTCTTCGAGGACTGCCGCTTTTCCGGCAACAGCGCCACTTACGGCGGCGGAATGTACG
>CALMZW010000108.1 GCA_937870605.1 uncultured Synergistaceae bacterium | reverse complement strand
CCTCGAAATCGGCAAGTCTCTTGGCGCGCGTCTTCCCGAACGGTTTGAACGCAGGCAAACGCTTGTGAACTGCGAGCGATACGTCTCGGCGGAACTGAAGGAGTATGAATCCCGCCGGCTTCAGGGCGAAGAGACGATCCGGAATCTCGAGGACGCCATCTGGAAGGATCTGACCGGAAGCGCTCTCGAACATATCGCCGCCGTGCAGCAGTTCGGCCGCTTCGTTGCGTCGCTTGACGTCCTGTGTTCTTTCGCGCAGGTTGCGCGCGAGCGACGATACGTCTGCCCGGTGTTGACGGCCGGTCGTGATATCCGGATCCGGGGCGGACGCCATCCGGTTGTCGAAGCCGCCTTTTCTGAAGACGTCTTCGTTCCGAACGACGTCACGCTGGAGACCGACGGGAAACGGATCGTGATTCTCACCGGACCGAATATGGCCGGAAAGTCCACGTATCTTCGGATGGCGGCGCTCCTGTGTCTTCTCGCGCAGGTCGGATCCTTCATCCCGGCCGAATCGGCCGAGATCGGCGTCCTCGATCGCATCTTCACGCGGATCGGGGCGCGGGACGAACTCGCACGGGGAAACAGCACCTTCATGGTCGAGATGATGGAGACCGCCGGGATTCTGAACACGCTTTCCGACAGAAGCCTCGTCATTCTCGACGAAATCGGACGGGGGACGTCGACGTACGACGGGATGAGCATCGCCTGGGCCGTGCTTGAGTATGTCCACGACATCAGCGGCTGCGCGCCGAAGGTGCTCTTCGCCACGCATTACCATGAACTGACGGCGCTGACCGACCGCTTTCCGAACATGACGAACGCGTGCATGGATGTCCGCGAAACGGAAAAGGGCATCGAATTTTTGCATCGCGTAGTTCCCGGAGCCGCCGATCGTTCCTACGGCATCGAGGTGGCGCGCCGTGCGGGGTTGCCGAAGCAGGTCCTGAAACGGGCCTACGAACTGCTTGTGTCGCTTGAAAAGGAACGCGCGCATCCGCTCCCGGAAAAGTCTCCGAAAAAAAGGGGGGAACAGGTGAATCAGCTTCCGCTTTTCGATTCCGGCCGTTCCGGCATTCTCGAGGAAATAGCGCAGATCGATCCCGACACGATCACTCCGTTTCGCGCCCTCGAGATCCTGTACGAACTGAACGGAAAGGCGAAGGCGGCCCTGGAATCGCTATGACCATCCGCGTGTTGCCCGAGGCGCTGGCGAGCAGAATCGCTGCGGGAGAGGTAATCGAACGTCCCGCTTCGGCGGCGAAGGAACTCGTCGAGAACGCGCTGGACGCGAAAGCGACGCGGATCTGCGTGACGTGCGTCGCGGGCGGGAAGGAACGTCTTGTCGTCGAAGATGACGGCAGCGGCATGTCGGCTGAGGAGCTTGCACTTTCCGTGCTGCGCCATGCGACGAGCAAAATCGAGACGCTCGAGGATCTGGAACGGATTGAAACGCTCCACGGAAACCCGCAGCCGGTCCCCAAGAATGTC
>CALMZW010000107.1 GCA_937870605.1 uncultured Synergistaceae bacterium | reverse complement strand
AACGGGCAGCGCGGCGAACAGAGCGAGCGCCAGAAGTGCAAGAACTTTTCTCATGTGAGAGCCTCCTTTATGGATTGTCCCGAATCGGGACGCGTGTTGCTTCGTGATTTGCGGAAAATCAGTTTTTCCACCGAACGATCCGCTTTTCGATCCGTCCGACCAGCGTCCAGAGCGCGAGCCCCATGACGGAGAGCCAGAGGATGGCCGCGAAGACCAGATCGACGGACATCCGCGCGTTCGCCTGGATCATCAGGTAGCCGAGTCCCTTCTGCGATCCGACCCATTCCCCGATGACCGCGCCGATCGTCGCGACCGAAACGCCGACGCGAAGTCCGGAGAAAAAGTACGGCAGCGCGAAGGGCCAGTAGAGCCGCCGCAGCATCGTCCACGGAGAGGCCTCCATGAGCCGGAAGAGGGTGCGCAGCTCCTGCGGGCAGCTGCGGAATCCCTGAAGCAGATTCACGGTGATCGGAAAGAAGATGACGATCGCGGCCATGACCACCTTGCTTCCGATGCCGTATCCGAACCAGACGATCAGGAGCGGCGCGAGCGCGAAGACCGGAATCGCCTGCGAGGCGACGAGGAATGGGGCGAAGGCGCGATCGAGGACGGGCGAGAAGAACATCGCGACGGCGAGCGGAACCGCGAGCGCAAGCGCGAGCGCGATGCCGAGCAGGATCTCCCCTCCGGTCACGAACGAATGGGACAGGAGGAGCGGGCTGCGAAGGATCGCCGTCCGGAGCGCCTGTGACGGGGGGGGCAGGATGTACCACGGGACGTCGAGCGTCCGGACCGCCGTCTCCCAGGACAGACACAGCAAAAGAATCATGAACAGGGACGGGCCGTAGCGGCGAATCATCGGCTCGCTCCCGCCGGAGCCAGCGACTCGATGATTCGCTCCCGCATCGCCACGAACCCCTCCTGCGCGGCGGAGCGCGGTTTGGGCGAGGAGAGGCGGATCTTTTCCCGGATATCCATCGGTTGCGTTCCGAGGACATAGATGTCGTCCGCGAGCGCGATGGCTTCCTCGACGTCGTGCGTGATCATCAGAACGGTCTTTCCGAACTCCGACTGCAACAGAAGCAGAAGCTCGCGCAGCGACCGCCGCGTGATGGCGTCAAGAGCGGAAAGCGGCTCATCGAGCAGGACGCACTCCCCGCGCATCATCAGCGTCCGGGCCAGGGCGCAACGCTGTCGCATGCCGCCCGAAACGGAGGATGGGAGAAACCCCTCGAACCCCTTCAGGCCGAGCCGCACGAACAACGCCCGAGCCTCGTCGATGTCGTCCCGGGAGACGCCGCCGCGAACCCGTCGGGGAAGCAGGACGTTTTCGAAGAGGGGAAGCCAGGGCAGAAGCAGGTCCTTCTGCTGCATGTAGGCGCACAGGCCGCACAGGTTCGGGACGGCGACGCCGTTCCACGCGATGTTCCCCGAATCGGCGGAAGCCGAGCCGACAAGGATATCGAAAAAAGAAGTCTTGCCGCACCCCGAGGGGCCGACGAGGACGGCGAAACCGCCCGTCGGAACGCAAAGACTGAAATCCGAAAGCACGGTCAGCCGTGCGGACGGATCATCGGAATCGTATTTCTTTGAAAGGCGGGATACCTCAAGCATAAAAAAACTCCCGCTGCAGGAGTCCTCCGAATGCCGTAAGAGGAATACCCCGCCGGGAGTGGAAGCGTACCGTGATCATCATGGTCCTTCCCTTCGCCGGCATGACCCGGATCAGGTTCCAGGGGTCGAGGCCCGAAGCCTCCTCTCAGCCGGTGTGCGCCGACTCCCCCAGTACGGGTGCTATTGTGCATCCATGGGTGTTTTTTGTCAAATACGCGAATTTCCGGCGCAATCCGATGTACAATGATCACGATACGGAACGGGGAGACCAGCTATCAAAAGTCAAGGGGATAGGTAAGAAAAAGTAGCGAGAA
>CALMZW010000106.1 GCA_937870605.1 uncultured Synergistaceae bacterium | reverse complement strand
CCTGTTCGGAACCCGCGTTGACACCTTGCAACCCGCAATTTCGTGACTGTCGTCATTCGTCAACACCTCCTTTCTCTCAATCTTCGCACATTTTACCGCGAATATTACAAGACCGCAAGTATTCGTCAAGTATATAAACAAGAATTTACTTCTATTGTTATCTAATAGCATGTCCGCCCTTCACAACGCCACGCTTTTGTGTTAAGGTTCGCACAATAGGCGCTACTAGAGAACAACGCGTGAATGTTCCGAAGCAAACATCCGACGGGATTGTTTACAGAGACGCGAGGGAAGGGCTTACGGAAAGTTACCTTGACAGGGGAATATGGGGAGGAAACTTTAGTTCAAAAAACACAGTCCGTTGCTCATGAATTTGTAAACAAAACGGGAATCCCTGTGATAGCAAGGATTCCCGAGTTCCACCAGCGAATGACGGAGCCAAAGTCCGTTGCCTTGCCAACTTGGCGACACCCCAACGTAAAAGACGAGAAATATACTAGCAAAGCGGATTCGTCACTTCAAGGGGAAAAACGAGATTCGCCGAAATACGCATCTTTTCGGGCGAGTTCGCCGCTTACGGAAACGCCCGCAAACGGACAACAAAAGACCTCTATATCCTCTTTTTTGTTACAAAGCATGCATATTCCACTATTTTCTGATACGAAGGTATGCAGCTACGGTACAGAGTATCACAATCAGGCGAAAAAATCCTCTTTCGTCGAAGGTTTCCAAAAAAAACCCTGTCCGAGCTTCAAATTCATCTTTCGGGCGCTGCCTCGTTCCATCGATTTCGGGGAATATCGCTTTCTCCCGCGGGACGAAAGGCGCGGCTCTGCTCAGCTCAGTATTTCCCCGGCAATGTTTAGAAGCGGTGTCGCAAGGATCTTGTCGATTCGTTTCTGATCCATATCGACGATTTCGAGTCGCCACCCTTCCCATTCCGTACTATCCCCGGTGCTCGGGACACGGCCCAGAAGCAGCATAAAGAGCCCGCTTACCGTATGGTAATGCCCCTTACCCTCTTCCGGAAGTGTTTTGATCCCCAAAAGTTCCTTGAGGTCAACAACGGGAAAAGCGCCATCCAACAACCAGGAGCCGCCGTCTCTTTTGATTGCAAGGGAATCTTCAGCATCGCTGGGAGTAAATTCCCCCGTAACGGCTTCGAGTAAATCCTGAAGAGTGACGATCCCCTCCAGGCTTCCGTATTCGTCGATGACAAAGGCCATCTGAATGTTCTCGAGGCGGAACTGTTCGAGAAGCTCCATTCCGGTCAAAGTCTCCGGAACGAAGACACATGGCTGCAAATTGGAGGAAAAGTCCGGGACTTCCCCCCGTACAACGTAGGTGAGCGCTTGCTTGACATGAAGAACGCCAAGCAGTTTTTCCAATCCTCCATTGCAGACGGGAAAGCGGGAGAACTCCGATTCTGTCAGTCGCTGCATGTTTTCCTCAGGCGATACGGCGATATCAAGATACACAAGATCCGATCGCGGAACCATCAGCGATCCCAGCTTCCTGTCATCCAGCCGGAATACGTTCCGCACCATTTCGTGCTCCTGTTGCTCAATGATTCCGGCTTCTTCGCCTTCGTCAAGCATTGCGCGGATTTCGTCTTCGGTTACACTATTCCGCCCTTTCTGTTCGATCCCCATGATTCGCAGCAATGCGTTCGTGGAAAAGGAAAGCAATTGAACGAAAGGACGAGTCACAAGCGATAACGCATGTATCGGTCGCGAAACGAGACAGGCGATGCTTTCCGCGTTGATCTGGCCGATACGTTTCGGGACCAGCTCGCCGATCACGATAGAAACGTAGGTTATGAGCAAAACCACGGTTCCCGTTGCGACAAAACCCGCTACATTCTCAGGCAAGCCGAAGGAATGCAACCAAATAGAAAATGGCGCGGCCAGAACGGACTCGCCGACAATTCCGTTCAAAATGCCGATGGAGGTTATGCCTATCTGGATTGTGGACAGAAAACAAGTCGGATTTTCGCCGAGCCGGAGTGCGATGTCTGCGGAAGTCCGGCCTTCAGAAGCAAGATTCAGCAAACGCGCTTTTCGCGATGTGACAAGCGCGATCTCGGACATTGCGAAAACCCCGTTGAACGCGATCAGAGCGATCAGGATCAGCGCTTCCACGCGAATGCTCCCGATTTCGTTGGAAGATGCGTTGGAAAGAAAACGCGAAAAGGTTCTTGCATTCGGCCAAGGCGTTGAATCAGAAGACGTGCGGAGAAAACGAAAATTGATTTTAAGAAGGACGAACCGTCGGTCAGCTTTCCGGAACTATTGATAAAAATGTGGAGCCCTCCTTCGAAAGAGCACTGTGACACCATATCGGGAACAGCCCTTCATTGACACATACCACAACGACGCAACGCACGCATCTTGTTGCGATCGACGAACCAACGTAAAGCTTTTCAGATCCGGAGCAACTCGCGATACGTCAAGAAACGATCAGCAGACATATGCAAAGTGTCGGCGAAATGGTCGTCGCTTCCGGCTTTTGGATTACCTTGAACAGTTTCGCCCGGGAACATTCCCGCACGGGTTTCGAACGCAAAGGTTATCTGTTTTTGAGTATACCATCAGCTTATCAGAGAAACGGAAGAACCCTTCAGTTCAGCGGTGGCATTCGGGAAATATTGACCGAAAGGAAAACCCAGAAAAAGAGAAATGCGGAATCAGAAGGAACGTTTTTTTTCAAAGACGGTGTAGAATGCTTGACGGTGATGATCATGCTGACCTCTTTCGCTTCGCTGAAAATGGACTTGGTCTTCTTTCTCGTAATAGCAGGCTGCTTCGTTGCGTTCTGGATCCTTTCCGTGCGCGCTCGCCGGCAAACCGACGTTGATCGCCCCGCGAAACAATGGTGGTTTTTCGTGGCCGCTCTCATCGGGAGCAGTGTTTTTCTCTCATGTCGTGTCCGATGGTGGCTCGGTTTTGTTCCGCTTCTTCCGCTCGCTCTCTTTTCAATGCTTTTACGGCCGCACGCGAAAGACGTTCTTCCCCGGGAACGGCAACGGGATTCGAAATAATGATCCCGTTTCTCATAGCGGCCTTTCTGCTCTACTTCCCGTATGTCTGGTGCCATATCCGGAAAGAACCTCTTTCCGAGTACGGTCTTGTCTGGACATTGACGCCCGAGGCGCTCCGCGAGTGTCTTCTTCTCGCCACGCTCACGCTGGTCCCCCTGACTCCGATCGCCATATATTGGCCGGGCGCGCGCGTTCCGCACTTTTTCCCGATGAAGGAGACGCTTTCGTTTCTCGCTTCGGGAATCGCAGCTGCGATTATCGAGGAGACGTTTTTCAGAGGCTGGATGCAAACGCTGTTTTCTCGTTCATTACGACCACTTCTCAGTATAACGATCGTATCCTGCATATTCGCCGCATCGCACATGTTTGTCAATCCGGGACCACTCAGACTGGCGACGTTCTTTCCAGGTCTCATCATGGGATTTCTTCGCTTCCGACACGGGACTGTCCTTCCCGGGATTTTGTATCATGCTCTCGGTAATATCTGGTCGGTCTGGTTTTTTCCTATTCCATAAAGAGGTGGTCTGAAATGAGGTTTTCTCTCG
>CALMZW010000105.1 GCA_937870605.1 uncultured Synergistaceae bacterium | reverse complement strand
CCAAACTGCGTTTCCTCAAGATACCGCAGAACGGCGCAGGCGCATCCGGTTTCCGGAGACGCATCGCGGACTCCGAAAACTGAAAGCGAAGGAACTCCGAAGAAGCCCTTCAGCCACCTTGTGGCGTAACGGGGAGAAAAGTGCTCCGGGTCACGCGGCACGAGAAGTCGACCGCGAAGCGCCGCGGGCAAATCTCCGGCCTGAACGCGTGAATCGTAGAGTATTTCTCCCGGATTGAAGGCGTCAATTTCTGAAAGGGCGACGGCTGTGGGAAACGTTCCCGTTTCGAGGCGTCCGGAATTGATGTGCAGAAAGGCGACCGTGAGCGTCGCTCCGCGCCCGGAAAGAGCCGCAAGGCGAGGGTCCGCGTCGGTCTCCTCCGCGAGCAGCGTGCCGGGCGTAACGATCCGGATCACTCGTCTGTCGACAAGCGTTTTGCCGTCCGGCGTCGACATCTGTTCGCAGATGGCGACCTTTTTGCCTGCGCGGACGAGCTTTTCCAGATAGGGAGCGACCGAATGATACGGCACTCCAGCCATCCGAACCGAACGATCCGGGTCACTGCTTGTCAGCTAGATATCCAGAATCCGTTAGCACTCTTCCGCATCGGTGAAAAACATTTCGTAAAAATCCCCCATACGGAAGAACAACAGGCAATCGGGATACTCGTTCTTCCACCGGAAGTACTGTTCCAGCATGGGGGTCGACTTCACTCCGTCGGGGAAAGACACGCCCGATTCATCCTCCCTGCAGTCGCCGGCGGTTGTCCAGATATCCCTGGAGAATAATCGCCGCAGCGACCTTGTCCCGCGAATGTCGTCGCTTTTCGCGCGAAACGTTTCCTTCGATCATGATCCGCTCGGCGATCGTCGTCGTGAAGCGTTCATCCCACAACTCCAGCTTCTGATCCGGGAAAAGGGCGCGCAACAACTCGACCGTCGACAAGATCCACTTCGCTTCCGGCCCCGTCGATCCGTCCGTGCGGACAGGCAGACCGATCAACAGCGTCCGGACGGCATACTTCTCCACAAGGGCTGAAATTTCGTCGAGCCAGTCTCCGGCCGCGGAGAGAACGCCGATCCCCTGGGCGAAAAAGCCCAAGGGATCGCTCACCGCAACGCCTACACGAACATGACCGATGTCGAGCGCGAGGATACGCTCCATATCACCCGCCGAGAATCTCGGACAGCACGGATGGAGCCGCGTCCAGGAGCGCTCCGATCTTCGAAGGATCCCGGCCGCCCGCCTGCGCCATATTGGGCCGTCCGCCGCCTTTGCCGCCGACCATCGAAGCGAGCTTCTTCACAAGCGTTCCGGCGTTCGCGCCGGCATCGACCGCAGACTGATCGGCCATCGCCACAAGGAGAACATCCTCCCCGTGCGCGCTCGCGAACAGAACGACGGATCGCTCCGTCTTCTGCTTGACCGAATCTCCCAGTTCGCGCAGCAGATCCGCATCCGTATCGTCGAAGCGACCGACCCACAGTGTTACGGATCCGACCGAAACGGACTTCGCCTTGCTCTCTATGGATGACGTCGCCGCTTTCAGCTTCGCCTCTTCCAGACGGCGCTCCAACTCCTTCGAGTGTTCGATGAGCGCCTCGACGGCCGTATCGATCCCTTCCTCCGATGCGGACAAAAGGCCGGACACTCTGGCGTTGACTCGCGAAACACGCTGGAATGCGGAGAAGGCCTCCATACCGGTAACGGCGGTAATACGCCGCGTCCCGGAACCGACGCTCTCCTCGCGAAGGATCTTGAAAACCCCGATATCCCCGGTCGCATCCACATGAAGGCCGCCGCAGAGTTCCATCGAGAAACCCGGGATCTGAACGACGCGAACGACATCACCGTATTTCTCTTCGAAAAGCGCCTTCGCACCCATACCGCGGGCGTGTTCCATATCGCTTTCCGTGACTTCGAGCGATGTGTTCGCCTGAATCCGTTCATTTACGATCGTTTCGACCTCTTCGATCTGTTTCTGGGTCATCGCGTCGAAGTGCGTGAAATCGAACCGCAGCGACTTCTCGCTCACGAGCGACCCCGCCTGGCGGACATGCCCGCCCAGAACCCTGCCGAGCGCCTCGTGGAGAAGATGCGTCGCCGTATGGTTCTTCCGGATCGCGTCGCGCCGGTCCACGTTGACCGAACCGCTGACCGTCTCACCCGTACGAAGCACCCCGTCAAGCACCTTCACCTTGTGGACGGTCAGCGACCCGTGCTGGACGATCGTATCCACGACCTCCAGGACGGAATCCGGACCGTTGAGAAAGCCCGTGTCGCCGATCTGTCCGCCCTTTTCGGCATAGAAAACGGTCTTTTTGAGGACGATTTCGCCCTTCATGCCCTTCTCGAGGGAATCGAGGCGCTCTCCTTTGTTCACGATCGCTAGAACGGGGCTCGCGATTTCGGACCGGTCATACCCGAGGAACTCGGTATTGCCCTCGGCGTTCAGGATCGCGGAATAGACATCGCCCGTGAATTCACTCTTGACGTGCTTGCTCGACGCCCGCGCCCGCGCGCGTTGTTCTTCCATGGCGCGGTCGAAACCGGGCTTGTCGACCGTCATCGACTGCTCCTGCGCGATCTCGAGCGTCAGCTCGAACGGGAAGCCGTACGTATCGTAGAGTTCAAACGCGACATCTCCGGGAATTTCGTTCCTGCCCTGCCCGCGCAGCGTCGCGATCTCGGCATCGAGGAGTTCGGTCCCCTGCTGGAGCGTCCGAAGAAAACGCTTCTCCTCGACATCGATAATCTGCTCGATCGTCATCCGGTTGTCGCACAGCTCCACGTACGGGTCTTCCATGATGGAGATGACATCCGGAAGGAAGTCGAGAAGGAACGGGCGGTCGAAACCGATGAGCTTGCCGTAGCGGGCCGCGCGGCGAAGGAGCCTTCGCAGGACATACCCCTGTCCGTCATTGGCCGGAAGAATTCCATCCGCGATCATGAACGCCACGGAACGAAGATGGTCTGATATCACGCGCGCGGCGAGATCGGATTTCTGACTCGCTCCGTAGACGATCCCGGCCGACGAACAGACATGATCGATGATCGGGCGGAAGAGGTCGGTCTCGAAATCCGTCCGTACCCCCTGGACGATCGACGTCAGGCGCTCGAGTCCCATCCCGGTGTCGATATTGTTCTTGGGCAGCGGAAGCAGCGTTCCGTCCTTCTGGAGATCGAACTGCGTGAAGACGAGGTTCCATATCTCGAGATACCGGTCGCAGTTGCAGCCCACCCTGCACTCCGGCCTGCCGCACGAAAAGGACGGTCCCTGGTCGTACAGGATCTCGGAACACGGACCGCATGGCCCCTGGTTGCCCATGAACCAGAAGTTCTCGTCCTTGTCGAAGCGGTAAATCCGCTCGTCGGGAAGTCCGACCGTGTTCCGCCAGACCGAGTACGCTTCCTCGTCGTCCTTGTAGATGGTCGCATACAGTCTCGAACCGTCGAGACCGATGACATCCGTCAGAAACTCCCACGCCCAGGTGATCGCTTCGTATTTGAAGTAATCGCCCCAGCTGAAATTTCCGAGCATCTCGAAGAACGTATGATGTCTCGCGGTGCGTCCCACGTTGTCGATATCGTTCGTCCGGACGCATTTTTGCGACGTGACGGCCCGGGTGACCTCGGGTTTCATGATGCCGAGGTAATATGGCTTGAACGGCACCATCCCAGCAATGGTGAAAAGAAGCGTCGGGTCGTCCGGAATCAGGGAAAAGCTCGGATAGTGGCGGCTTCCCCTGGAAACCCAGAAATCGATGAATTCCTTGCGGATCTCTTTCCCGGTTCTCCACTTCATGGTCCCACGCTCCCTCATTCAGTCGCCCGCCGGATCAGCGATCGGCGAGTCTCCCGCGCGCGTTCGAGCGCGTCCGCAGCGTCCACGGAATAAACGCCGTCCCTGTACGCCCATTTCCCGTCGACCATTGTACCCTTCACATCGCGACTCGAACCGGAATAGACGATAAATTCCGCAAGATTCGTCTCGTCCGCGCCGATATACCTCGGCGAATCCAGGTCGAACAGAGCGAAGTCAGCCGTCCACCCTTCGCGGATCAGGCCCGTATTCTCAAACCCGAGCGCCCGATACCCCGTAAGCGTCGCGGCTCGCAAGACATCCCACGCGCGGGATTCCGTCGGGTCGAGCGTTTGTCCCTTGTGCAGAAGCGATGCGAAACGCGCTTCATCCAGCATGTCGAGCCTGTTGTTGCTCGCGGCGCCATCGGTTCCGAGAGCGACCGGAACACCCAGTTCCCGAAATTCCTTCCAGGGGAAAACGCCGCTCCCGAGCTTCAGATTGCTCTTCGGATTGTGGACGATCGTCACGGACTTCGGGAGAACGGCCGCCGTTTCGGGCGGAAGCCACACGCAATGGGCGAGAATCAGCCCAGGAACATCGAGAAGCCCGGACGTATCGAGATACTCTGTCGGCGTCATTCCGAGGTCGTTCTTCAGATAGTCCAGCTCCCATTTCGTTTCGAGAAAGTGCGTATGCACATGAATGCCGCGCTCTTTCGCAATTCCGGTTACGTCCTGCAGAAAGCCGAGCGCGACCGTGTACGGAGCGTGGGGGCCAAGCTGCACGGTCACACGTCCGTTCTTTCCATGCCACTGATCGAAGAGCGACAGGTTCTCGTCAAGCCGTTTCCGGTCGTCCTGCATCAGTCCGCGGCAAAGGCCGCAGCGCATTCCGATCTCCTGCGACGCGCGGGCGACTTCGGACATTTCGAAGTACATGTCCGAGAAACAGCCGACGCCGCAGGAGACCATCTCAACCATGGCCGCCATTGTCCCCCAATAGATGTCCTCGGGCGTCAGGTGCGCTTCCAGCGGCCAGATCCGTTCCTTCAGCCACTCCATCAGCGGTTTCTCTTCCCCGAGCCCCCGCAGAAGCGTCATCGCGGCGTGCGTGTGGCAATTGACGAATGCCGGCAGAAGCGCCATCGTCCCCTTGCCGTCAATCGTCTCGTCCGCATCGGGAAGGGTCCGGGGAGCGGCTATCTTCTCGACCCGGTTTCCCTCGACGAGAATGTCTCCCCGTCGCGACTGCTCGGTCGAACAATCGAGATAGAAGACGTCGCGGAACAACAGCGTCATGTCACTCCTGCCATCCCTTCATGTACGCCTCTTGCTCCGGCAGGAGCGTTTCGAGGGATATCCCCGAAGCTTCGAGCTTGGTGCGCATTATGGCGAGGTCGAGGTCCTCCGGAACGTCGTAGACACCCGGTTTCAGCGAATGCCGCGAAATGTACAGCGCGGACTCGAGCTGCATCCCGAAACTCAGATCCATAATCTCGATCGGGTGGCCGTCGCCGCAGGCAAGGTTGACGAGCCGTCCCTCGCCGAGAAGGAAGACGCTGTTCCCGTTGCGGAGACGATAGGCTTCGACGTTGTCGCGTATCGTCTCGACCTTTTCGGACAACTCGCACAGATCGGGCTTCCACACTTCGACGTCGAAGTGCCCCGCATTGGCGAGGAGCGCTCCATCCTTCATCCTGGCGATATGCTCTCCGCGGATGACCTTGCGGTTCCCCGTCAATGTCAGGAACATATCCCCGATCGGCGCCGCCTGCTCCATGGTCTTCACTTCGCAACCGTCCATCAGCGCCTCGAACGCGCGATGCGGATCGAGCTCCGTTACGATGACCCGCGCTCCAAGCGCTTTCGCCCGCAGAGCGACGCCGCGTCCGCACCAGCCGTATCCGGCGA
Source organism: uncultured Synergistaceae bacterium (assembly GCA_937870605.1). Classification (GTDB taxonomy): domain Bacteria; phylum Synergistota; class Synergistia; order Synergistales; family Aminobacteriaceae; genus CALFXN01. The sequence goes on along the minus strand of CALMZW010000105.1, from coordinate 4,366 downwards.
CCACGACGATCTTTCCCGCGACGAGCATATTCGTGGTCCGCATGATGCCGTCCCACACGGACTGACCCGTTCCATACCGGTTATCGAAGAGATATTTGCTTTTGGCATCGTTGACGGAAATCATCGGAAATGCGAGGATGCCGTCCTTCGCCATCGCCTTCAGGCGCTTGACGCCGGTCGTCGTCTCCTCGGAACCGCCGAGAATCTTCGGCAGCTTCTCCTTGTAGTCCGTATGAATCGTCGCAACCAGATCGGCGCCGTCGTCGACAATGATATCGAGATCGTGTCGCAGCACGGCGTGAAGATTTTCGAAATATTCGTCGGTTGTCATTCCGTGCCGGCTGAAAACCTCCATCCCTTCCAGGCGCAGAGCCTCGCATACGTCGTCCTGCGTGGACAGCGGGTTGCTGCCGGCCGCGACAACCGTTGCGCCGAGCTTGCGAAGCGTCTCGAGAAGGCATGCCGTTTTCGCCTCGAGGTGAAGACACGCACCGATGCTGTGTCCCTTGAACGGCTGTTCGTCCTGATACCGCGCGAGAAGGCTCTGAAGCACCGGCATGAACTGCCACGCCCACTCGATCTTGTACCGTCCCCGTCTTGCGAGCTCCATATCGATCGTCGTCTTTTCCGTCATTTCCATCATCAATCCTTCCATCGAAAAATCAGGGATTTATCATATCATCGAACGCCGAAAGCGAGGCGAAAAAAGGAGGCCTCGCGACGCCGCGTTCCGTGACGATAGCAGTGATGCAGTCCGCCGGAGTCACATCGAAGGCGGGGTTCCAGACCGGAAAATCGCGGGACAGGATCTTCGCGCCGAAGCATTCGCGTATCTCGTCCGGGTTGCGTTCTTCGATCGGAATGGAACGTCCTCCCGGACACTTCATATCGACCGTCGTCCACGGGGCGACGACGTAGAACGGGACGTCGAAATGCCGGGCGACGAGGGCGAGCGTATACGTTCCGATCTTGTTCGCCGCATCGCCGTTCGCGGCGATCCGATCGGCGCCGACGAGAACGGCGTCCACGCGTTCTCTCGAAAAGACCGCGGCCGCCATTCCTTCGCACACGACGGTCACGTCAATCCCGTCTTCAAGCAGCTCCCAGGCGGTCAACCGCGATCCCTGAAGCAAGGGTCGCGTTTCATCCGCAAACACGCGGATCGTCTTTCCCGCGCGAACTGCCGCCCGCATCACGCCGAGCGCGGTGCCGAAGCCTCCCGTGGCGAGAGCCCCCGCGTTGCAGTGCGTGTACACTGTTGAATTCTGCGGAAGCAGGGACTGTCCGAAAAAACCCATAGTCTCGTTGGCCGCGATATCCGCCGAACGAATCGCATGGGCTTCAGCGAGAAGTCTATCCCGTAGCGGAACGTCGGGCAAACCGGCGACAATCGCGCGCATTCGGGCAAGCGCATGAAAGAGATTGACCGCTGTGGGACGGGTAAGGGAAAGGCGATCGATCGCCGCAATCGCGTCCCGTTTCGTTGTCGCGTCGAGAACGACTCCATAGGCGGCCGCTATGCCAATTGCGGGCGCTCCCCTGACCGCAAGCGTCTCGATTGCGACCGCAACGTCTTCGGCGCACCGGCAATCGAGGAACGAGACGTCGAGAGGCAGCTTGCGCTGGTCGAGAAGCCGCAGACAATCATTTTTCCATTCGATGGCTTCGGGACGAGTCATTTCCGGGAAAGACCTATGCGTCGGGTTCGGTGCGCGGATCGGTCGTCGCACGAACGGATCCGTCGACAAACCGCAAAAGGATCCGTTCTCCGGGGCGGATCTCCGAAAGGGAGCGGATACGGCGATGCTCTTCGGTCTCGCAAATGCAATACCCACGGGAAAGGACTCGGAGAGGGGAAAGAGAGAGAAGCCCGGCATTCATCACCGAAAGACGTGAACTTTCGCGCGCAAGAGCACGCGCGATCCTTGAGTCGAGAAGGGTTCTCCGCAACTGAAGCGTCTGGGATTGCTCACGCACACGTTTCTCGTGCACATCGCGCAATCTTCCCGAAAGGCGTTCAAGACGATGGACATGCCGCTGAAATACCATTTGCAGACGGCTCAAAGCAAGGCGCATCGTACGGCGCAGCGTTGAACGGATTTCCTGAATGTCGGGAAAAAGAAGTTCCGCCGCAGCGGAAGGAGTCGCCGCCGCGACATCGGCGGCCAGGTCCGAAAGCGACACGTCAATATCGTGCCCGAGCCCAGTAACGACAGGAAGTCGCGATGCCCGGACCGCACGGACGATGTTTTCGTCGTCGAAGGGATTCATGTCATCCCTGCTCCCGCCGCCCCGGACCAGAAGCAACGCCTCCGCGTTCTCAACAAGATTCGCCCGAAAAATTCCTTCCGGAACGGAACTCGCCGCTTCGTACCCCTGCACCGTCACCGGCACGATGATCAACTCGCAACAGGGGAAGCGGTTCCCGGCGACGCGAATGACATCATGCACCGCAGCACCCGTTGGGGAGGTGACCACAACAACGCGGCCGGGATATTCGGGCAGCGGACGTTTCAATTCGGGAGAAAAAACGCCTTCATCCTGGAGACGTCGTTTCAACTCTTCTCTGGCCCGCGCCGCAGCCCCGGCGCCGACCGGAGAGAGGCGTCGCGCATAAATCTGGTAGATTCCGCGCTGTCCATACACGGCCACTCTACCTTCCGCGATCACCTCATCGCCGGTTCGGGGCCATAAGGGGACACGTTGGGCATCCGACTTGAACAGAACACACGCGATCCGGCTTTCCTCGCCGCTGAGAGCAAAAAAAACGTTTCCGCTGCCGTGACGGGTCATCTCGATGATCTCGCCGCGAACGGCCAGATTCTGAAAAGAAGGTTCTCCCATGAAGACGGAACTGATTCGATCCGTCAGTTGGTCAACAGTCAGAACCAGATACGTCACCCGCTTCATGTGCTTCCGGCTCCGGAACTGGGGGCAATGCCCGGACGAGCTTTCCGAGAACGCCGTTCACAACCTTGCCCGACTCGTCCGTTCCGAACGCCTTCGCCAGCTCCACCGCTTCGGATATGGCTACAGGAACCGGAGTCAGGCGTCCGACGACACCTTCGTACAGAGCAAGCCTGACGGCGATGCGGTCGACAGCGACCATCCGCTCAGGCCGCCAGCCGGTCAGGTGCTCGCGTATCAAACCGTCGATTTCCATTCGCTTCCCGAAAGAACCGCGAACGAGGCGCACCGCATAGGCGAAGACGTCTTCATCCTCTCCTTCGGAGGGGAAACAATCAATCGCGTCTTCAACGTCTTCGGATCTTCGTATATCGAGCGAATACAACATCTGTAAAGCGATCTCTCGCGATCGCCGACGCTTTTGCGGCAGAAAGGCTTTCGGCACCTCGTTACCTTCCGATCCGCTTCTCTATCATCCTGACATATTCCCGGCCTTTTTCCGAAAAAATCGCACGGGAAGCGCCAAAAGCGAGAACACCGATAATACCGGCAAGCAAAAACCATTTCAGCCCCATGATGAAAAGGGCCGCGACAGCGAATCCGACCACACCCCAAAGAATCGGGCGGTTCACGAGGACACTGGAAATCAGCGAATGAACAGAGACATTTTCCTGTTCGATCCACGTAATTCTCGTCGACAGCCCAAGTTGCCGGATGGCCTCTACAACTTTTTCCTGAACGACCTTATGGTCAAGCGGACTCGAATCTTCCGGGCAGCCTATTCCAAGAAACAGCGTGCTCTCCGCCGGAGACAGCGTCACGTGATGACACGTGAAGGGCTCCTTGAGAAAGGCGCTGATATATCGTGCGAGGCCGTCCCGGGAGAGCGAAATCTTTCCTAATTCCGTCTTGCGCCAGAAATAGTACATTCAATCACCCCAGACTGAAAAGGCCGGCTCACAACGAACCGGCCCCATTTCGTATCTGAATCTCCAGCCCTCGATCAGTACTGATCGATCTCGGGTGAAACCGGGCCGCTTGACGGTTCCTGTTCTTCGACGAATTCCTTGTCCAGGGGCTTCTGCGCCGGGGCCGCTTCAGTCTTCTTCCCCTCGAAATAAACTCCCTGGACGTTTATATTGACGGCTTTCACGGCATATCCGGTGTACTGCTCCAGATTGGACTTGACCGATTCCTGGACATCCCACGCAACATCAGGGATTCTGAGGCCGTATTTGATAAGGATGAACACATCCACCGTTATGATCGGCGGCTTGCCTTCCTCGACGGCCACACGAATGCCGTCGCTCGCCTTTCTCCCGATTCCCAGTTTCGACGCTATTCCGGGATTTGCGGGCTGGACTCCGGGTACTGTCAAAAGAGTCTTTTTCGCAAGCTCCATAATGACATCTTCCGCAATGTGAACCGTGCCCTGAACCGTGCCGCCGGAAACCGGCGA
>CALMZW010000104.1 GCA_937870605.1 uncultured Synergistaceae bacterium | reverse complement strand
GGCGTAACGGGATTCTATCTGCTCCCGAGGGATATACAGGCGATCGTCAGCACGGCGGACGTCCTCGAAGATCTCGTCCAGGCCTATTACGACTGCGATACGTATATGGACGCGTGGCTCGACCCGAATTACTTCCAGACGAAGGTCCGGGCCGAACCGCGTTTCATGCTCTCGCTCAAGGATGAACGCGGTTGGGGGACGATCACGAATCACCTTCTCGCGTCGCTCCGAATCTACGATGTCAGCCGGGACAGGTTCGTCCACTATCTGAACGCCTGGAGCAGCTGGTCCGTGAGCGATATCCGCCTCGTGGTCGAAGTGGAGGACGGCGGAATCTACGACATGGACGGCGTCGTCAACGGCTCCGTTGACGTGGGGCTGGCCGTCGGCGCGGGGATCGTGGACGACTACGAGCCGTGCTCCTCGGCGTTCGGCGGCGGGTGTTCGTCCGCCGGAACGATGCCGCTCTGGAGCCTGCTCGCGCTCCTGCCCCTCTTCCTCACGCGATCGGTTTTCCGTAGAGGATGACCATTCCGCGGGAACGGTGGCGAAGCTTGTAGCCGAGATATCCTTCGGCGAGAATGTCATGCGTCGCCCGAACGTCGTGGAGGCGCACTTCCCTGTGGCTCCGCGTCGCGACGGCCATGGGGACGTCGAGTCGTTTCGCCAGGATGAAACGCAGGGTTCCGCCGTATTTTCTCTTGAGATCTTCGATGCAGAATCCGCAATCGAGAACATTCGCCAGACTATAGATGTTTTTGGGAGAGACCGTCGTGTACAGGATGTTTTTGTTGTCCGCGTAGACGATGGACTCCATCAGGTAATAGGAGATCTGCTGGAGGTTGTTGCCGCGAAACGCGCTGTCGATGACGCAGAAGTCCATGACGGCGACATGATCGTCCATTCCTGTGATTTCCAGGTCATGGACGGCGGGCTCAACCTCCGACGGGGCGTAGGAGACCGAGCGGAAGCACACCATGTGGTCCCCGTCGAAGAAGGCCAGGGCGCGGCCGTGACCGCCCAGCGTTTCCGAAATGGCGTTGTCGGCGGAGAACAGCGCTTCGTCGCCGATTTCCTCGGCGATCCGGCCGTGGAAGTTCGCCGCCTCGGCATGATCCTCCGGACCGAGGTAGCGGACGGTGCAGGGAACCGTTTCGACGAGCCCGGCGCGCCGTCTTCTCAAAACAATGCGTTCCGATCGGGTATGGTGCATGCTGCTCACCTCCATTTTGTTCATTATACACGGTAGAGGAGACCTCCATGGAGAACGTTGCGAACAGGGTCGTATTGATTCGGCAGGAAACCTACGAACGCCGCGAAGTGCGCTGCCGGATAGAACGGATCATTGACGAGCTCGGCGGCGCGAATCGATTCTTCCGCCCCGGAATGCGCGTCCTCCTGAAACCCAATCTCCTGGCCGCCGCCGCGCCCGAAAAGCGCGTCACGACGGACCCGTCCGTCGTTTGGGCCGTCGGGGCGATTCTGAAGGACCTGGGCGTTGTCTGTACGATCGGCGACAGCCCGGGGATCGACCCCTTCGCTTCGGTCGCGGCCGCGTCCGGAATGACGGCGGTCGCGAAGGAACTGGGGATTCCCTGCATCGAACTCTCGCGCTCCGTCCCCTTCCCGACGCCGGAATGCTCGGTCTTTCACGGCATCGAGCTTTCGTCCGCCGTGATGGAATCGGACGCCGTCGTGAACCTTCCCAAGCTCAAGACGCACGGCCAGATGATGCTCACGCTCGGGGTCAAGAACCTGTTCGGCTGCGTCGTCGCGCAGCGGAAGGCGGAGTGGCACTACAAAGTCGGCCTTCGCAGGGAGACGTTCGCCTCCTTGCTTCTTGATATCGCGGCCGTCGTCCGCCCCGCGCTCACGATTCTCGACGGAATCGTCGGCATGGAAGGGGACGGCCCGAGGAACGGGACTCCCCGGGCCTTCGGACTTCTGGCCGGGGCCGCAGATCCGCTCGCTCTCGATTTGGTCCTGAGCCGGATGCTCGGCTGCCCCCCGAACGACTTCCCGCTCGCCCGGGCCGCGAGGGAACGCGGGATCGAACCGGCCGCGGAGAGCGTTGCACTGGCAGGAGATGTCGACGCGTCGTTCCGCTTCGCCAATGTCGTGCTTCCGCCGCAGGACTCCCTGCATCTGCTCCCTTCGTTCCTCGACGGCTTCGGGAAGAGTTTTCTCGTCTCGCGTCCCGTCGCGGTCCGGGGAGCGTGCAGGGGATGCGGCAAATGCGCCTTCGTCTGTCCCGCGGGCGCGGTTCGCGTCGACGCGCGGGGCCCCGTTTTCGATTACCGCAAATGCATCCGCTGTTACTGTTGCCAGGAGATGTGTCCCCATAACGCCATCCGGTTCCGGAAGGGCGCGCTCCTGACGCTCATGCGGCTTTTCGGCCGGTAAAAAACGGGGGAGGCCCGCTTCGAAAGCGAACCTCCTAGAATAAAGTAGTTGCAACTGGGACAGCAAAAAGCCCGAAGAGTTGCG
>CALMZW010000103.1 GCA_937870605.1 uncultured Synergistaceae bacterium | reverse complement strand
TGCGCGAGGGTGGCCATACGGTGGGCGCCGGCGTCGTTACTACGATACTGGAATAGGAGTGGTCCGGCATGGCGAAGAAGATCCGGATTCGTCTCAAGGCTTTCGACCATCGCGTTCTTGACAGTTCCGCCTCACAGATAGCAGAAACGGCGGAACGGAGCGGCGCGAAGGTCTCCGGGCCGATTCCGCTCCCGACGGAAATCAACAAGTTGACCGTCCTGAAGTCTCCTCATAAGGACAAGGACGCTCGGGAGCAGTTTGAAATGCGGACTCATAAGCGCCTCATCGACATCATCAATCCGACGCAGAAGACGATGGATGCGCTTATGCAGCTGAACCTTCCTTCTGGAGTGGATATCCAGATCAAGTTGTAGGAAGCTCTGAGCTGAAAGGAGAGGGAAACAATGACCATAGGAATACTGGGGCGAAAGTTGGGCATGACCCAGGTCTATACGGAAGAAGGAAAAGCCGTCCCCGTGACGGTGATTCAGGCGGGTCCCTGCCCCGTGGTCGACCTTCGGTCCAATGAGAAGAACGGCTATGAAGCCGTTCTCCTTGGATTCGGCGAGGTGAAGCCCCAAAACGTAACGAAGCCCCTCAAGGGCCTCTTTACGAAAGCGAACGTTGAACCGACGAAGACATTGCGCGAGTTTCGCGTTTCTTCATCGGAAGGCTTTTCGGTCGGACAGGAAATCAGCGTAACGATGTTCGAAGTCGGAGAGCCGGTTCATGTAACCGGAACCAGCAAAGGGAAGGGGTTCGCCGGCGTCGTCAAGAAGTATCATTTCGGCGGACAGCAAGCCTCCCACGGTGTGTCCGTCACGCATAGACGCGCCGGCTCTTCCGGATGCAACAGCTATCCGGGCAAAGTCATGAAGGGAAAAAGGATGCCCAGCAACATGGGTAACGAGAGAGTGACCGTGAAGAACCTGACGGTTGTGGGGATAGATTCCGATAACAATCTCCTGCTCGTTAAAGGCGCTGTACCTGGGGCGAAGAATTCTCTCGTCACAGTGTACAAGAAGAACTAGGCAGGGACGGAAGGAGGGCTGCATCAATGCCGACGGTTAAAATGATCAACTTCAATGGGGAAGAGGTCGGTGAATTTTCTCTGACCGATGCCGTGTTCGGCGCGCCGATTCACGTCCCCGCCATGCACCAGGTGGTTCTTGCCCAGCTTGCGAATCGACGTTTGGGTACGCAGGCGGCAAAAGGCAAAGGCGAGGTCAGCGGAGGCGGAAAGAAGCCGTGGCGACAGAAGCACACAGGACGCGCGCGACACGGAAGCACCCGTTCGCCGCTCTGGATTCACGGCGGAGTGAGTCACCCCCCGAAGCCGCGGGATTTTCGTCAGAAGGTCAACAAGAAAGTCCGGGCTCTTGCAATACGCTCCGCGCTTTCTCTCAAGGTTCGTGATGACCTGTTCACGATCATCAACGAATTCCCTCTTGAGAAGCCTTCGACAAAGTCGATGACTGCTTTTCTGAAGTCTATCGATGCGAAGAAACCGCTTGTTCTCGTCGGGGCGCCGAATATGGCGGTGGCGAAGTCCACTCGGAACATACAGGGAGCTAAGGTTCTCAATGTCGGCAACATCAATGTTTACGATCTCATGAACGCGAAAGAACTCATTGTTACGCCGGAAGCCGTAGCATGCCTCGAGGAGGTGTACAGCCGATGAATATGCTTTCGCATGATGTCATCGTCCGGCCCGTCATAACGGAGAAATCCAGCAGAATGATGGAGCATAACAAGTACACGTTCGAGGTCCATCGTCAAGTGAACAAAATTCGCATCCGGGAAGCGGTCGAAGAGATTTTCAAAGTCAAAGTGACCGATGTCCATGTTATAAACGTTCATCCGAAACCAAAGCGCATGGGTGCGTTTCGCGGATTTTCCCGTTCCTGGAAAAAGGCGATCGTAACGCTGGCCGAAGGTCAGAGAATTGAGTTTTTTGAAGGCGCGAGCGTTTAGCGGGCAAGGAGGAGACTGAAAAATGCCGATGAAACAATTCAAGGCCTATACACCTGGACGACGTTTTATGTCCATCCAGGACAATTCGGATCTTTCAAAGGTCGCTCCGGAGCGTTCATTGCTCGTCGCCCTCAAGAATAGCGGCGGTCGAAACAACACCGGGAGAATTACGATGCGGCACCTCGGCGGCGGCGGACGGAGACTCTACCGTGTCATCGATTTCAAACGGGATAAAATCGGAGTTCCGGGCGTTGTTTCGACGATCGAGTACGATCCGAACAGAACGTGCAGGATAGCTCTCGTCACGTATGCCGACGGTGAGAAGCGGTATATCCTCGCTCCTTCCGGAGTGAAGGTCGGAGACAAGATTCTCGCGGGAGCCGAGGCGGACATTCGCCCCGGGAACGCGATGAAGATGAAGGATATTCCTGTCGGTACGATGATTCACAACATAGAACTTCAACCCGGCAGAGGCGGAAAACTTGTTCGCGCGGCCGGCGTCGGCGCCCAGCTCATGGCGAAAGAAGGAAAGTACGCATACATTCGCATGCCGAGCGGTGAACTTCGACTTGCGCTTGTCGAATGCATGGCGACCATCGGACAGGTCGGAAATGAGGAGCATGAGAACGAGAAGTTCGGGAAAGCCGGAAAGACGCGCTGGCTCGGAAAACGTCCCGAAGTTCGCGGAATGGTCATGAATCCATGCGATCACCCGATGGGCGGCGGAGAGGGCAAGAGCAAGGGTAACAAACATCCCATGTCGCCGTGGGGTACGCTTGCGAAGGGATACAGGACTCGCAAATCCAAGCCGATGGACCGGATGATCGTTCGGCGTCGGTATGAGAAATAAGGCTTGAGGAGGGACGAAGATGGCTCGTTCTGCTAAAAAGGGGCCCTATATCGACCGGAAACTCCTGCGTCGCGTCGAGGAAATGAATGACTCCGGCGCGAAAAAGGTCCTCAAGACCTGGTCGAGGAGTTCCACGGTGGTTCCTGCAATGATCGGCCACACGATAGCCGTTCATAACGGAAAGATTCATATTCCGATCTACATTAACGAGAACATGATAGGGCATAAACTCGGTGAGTTCGCTCCGACGCGCAAGTTCGGCGGACATGCCGGGCAGGAACGCTCTTCCAAGGTTCGATAGGGGGTATGAACATGGAAGCCAAGGCATTGGCCCGACAAGTTCGGGTATCCCCTATCAAGGTCCGCAGGGTTCTTGAGCTTATTCGGGGAAAAAAGGTCGGCGACGCGCTTATGGCTCTTCGGTACTGTCCGCAGAAGCCAGCGCGTCTCGTTGGAAAGGTGCTCCAGAGCGCCGTCGCGAACGCAGAGCATAATTTCGGAATGGACACTGACAAACTGAAGGTCGTCGCTGCGATGGCGGACAATGGTCCGGTGATGAAAAGATTCCGCCCCGTCTCGATGGGAAGGGCCCATCCGTTTCGCCACAGGACGAGCCATATAACCGTCGTTGTAGCGGAACGTTAAGGAGGATTGCTCATGGGACAGAAGGTACATCCCGTAGGGTACAGGCTCGGCATCATGAGCGAGTGGGAGTCCAAATGGTACTCCAATAAAAAGGACTACGCCAAGAACCTCCATGAGGATCTCAGACTTCGTGAGTGGATTCGAAAGAAGTGGAACAGCGCAGGCATTTCCAGGATAGAGATAGAGCGGATAGGCAATGTTATTCGCTTTACTGTTTGGACCTCCCGGCCTGGTGTCGTAATCGGCAAGGGCGGCACGGAGATCCAGGTCGTGAAGGAAGAGCTGCAGAAGCTCTCCGGCGCAAAGATCATGATCAATGTTCAGGAAATCAAGAATCCCGATGTTGAATCGCAGCTTGTCGCTGAAAGCGTGTCTTCCGCTCTTGAGCGACGCGTGAGTTTCCGGAGAGCGATGAAACAGTCCATCTTCCGGGCGATGAAAGCCGGCGCGAAGGGAATAAAGATTCAGTGTTCTGGGCGTCTTGGCGGCGCGGAAATCGCTCGTTCCGAGTGGTACAACGAAGGCAGATTGCCGCTGTCGACGCTTCGGGCCGATATTGATTACGGTTTTTATGAAGCGAAGACGATGTACGGCGTTATCGGCGTTAAAGTGTGGATATTCCGCGACAAGGAACATGAGCGTCCAGTTTCCCCCAGGATGGGAAGAAGAGCGAGGGGGTAAGGTACTATGTTGATGCCGAAGCGGGTAAAATACCGCAAACCCTACAGGGCTCCCCTCAAGGGACGAACCAAGGGAGGCCAGACGGTCTGTTTCGGAGATTGGGGACTTCAGGCGCTTCAGTGCGCATGGATCACCGCGCGACAGATTGAAGCGACGCGCGTTGCAATCTCCCGAAAAATGAAGAAGGGCGGCAAGATCTGGATACGGATCTTCCCCGATGTGCCTTTCACCAAGAAACCTCTCGAAACGAGAATGGGAAAGGGAAAAGGCAGCCCGGAGTGGTGGGTCGCACCCGTGAAACGGGGCCGGGTTATGTTTGAAATTTCCGGAGTTTCGAAAGATGTCGTCGAGGAGGCTTTCCGGACCGCCGCGCACAAGCTTCCGATAAAAGTCAGAATAGTCGCCCGCGAGGGTGTCGGTGGTGAATGACGATGGATACGAAGAATCTGCATGAACTGACCATTGATGAACTTCAGGAAAAGCACCGCCAGTACAAGGAGGAGCTTTTCAACCTGCGGTTCCAGAACGCGGTGGGCCAGCTGAAGAACACAAGCCGGATCAGCGCCGTAAGAAAGACGATCGCACGCATCCTGACGGTTGTACGGGAAAAGCAGCAAGGAACGAGTATTCCTGCCGGCGGAATGACCCCGTCTTCTGGCGGGCGAGGGAGGTAGGACCGATGGACGAGAGAACACCCCACCGGAAGATTCGAGTCGGTACTGTCGTCAGCAACAAGATGGAAAAGACCATTGTGGTTCGCGTCACCCGGCATGACAGACATCCGTTGTACGGAAAGAAGATCATCAAAGCGAAGAGCTATGTTGCGCACGATGAAAACAATGTCAGTTGCATCGGAGACACCGTCTCTATCGGTGAGACGCGTCCGATGAGCCGGACCAAACGATGGGAACTCCTTGAAATCGTCCGGAAGGCGCCTGTCTTCGACGGTGTCGTTGAAGATTCTGCGGAGGCCTAGGCATGATACAGCTAACGACGGTTCTGAATGTGGCGGATAACTCCGGCGCGAAGAAAATATTTTGCATCCAGGTTCTCGGCGGAAGCAGAAGAAAATACGGTTCCATAGGGGATGTCATTGTTGCGTCTGTTCGCGAGGCTATTCCGAACAGCGCAATTCCGAAGGGACAGGTTGTAAAAGCTGTCATCGTCCGCACGAAGAAGGAAATTCGTCGTCAGGACGGCTCCTACGTGCGTTTTGACGACAACGCAGCAGTGATTATCGACAACAACGGCGATCCCAAGGGCACGCGTATTTTTGGCCCTGTCGGCCGTGAACTGCGGGCGAAGAAGTATATGCGCATCCTGTCTCTCGCCCCAGAGGTCGTCTAAGGAGGACCGGGGAATGTCTATGAGGATTAAGAAAGGTGACCGCGTAAAGGTCATCTCCGGCAAGGACAAGGGAAAAGAAGGGAAGATTCTCAGCCGTAACCCGAGCAGGGATACGATACTCATCGAAGGCGTCAATATGGTGACGAAGCACGTTCGTCCGAGCCAGAAGAATCCGCAGGCAGGGATTGTGAAGCAGGAAGCGCCGATTTACGCATCGAAGGTCATGCTTGTCTGCCCCGCGTGCGGCAAGGCGACCCGTGTCGGCCACGCTTTCCTGGAGAGCGGCAAGAAAGTGCGCATTTGCAAGCAATGCAAAGAAATTATCGATCAGGCGTAACTCGGGGAGGCGTAAAAGAATGATTCCACGCTTGTTTGAAAAGTATCGATCCGAGATCGCCGGCCGCCTTGAGAAAGAATTCGGCTACAAGAACATGATGGAAGTCCCGAAGATCGACAAGGTTGTCGTCAATATCGGGGCGGGCGAGGCGAAAACGGATATCAAGTTTATGGATGTCGCGATTGCGGAGTTGCGTTCGATTTCGGGGCAGCAGCCGCTGTTGCGCCGATCGAAGAAGTCCATAGCCGGTTTCAAGCTCCGTGAGGGGCTTCCGGTCGGTTGCATGGTGACTCTTCGCGGGCATCGTATGTGGGAATTCCTTGATCGTCTCATTACGCTTGCACTGCCGAGCATCAAGGACTTTCAGGGTGTTTCCGCGCGGGGGTTCGACGGACGCGGAAACTACAACCTTGGTCTTCGGGAACAGTTGATATTCCCGGAGATCAATTACGACAAGGTCATACGGCCTCGTGGGATGAACGTCGCTATCGTGACGACCGCGAAAACCGACCAGGAAGCGCACGCCCTCCTCAAGAGCATGGGCATGCCCTTCAACCGCTAGGGAGGAAAGACGCATGGCGAGAAAGGCGATGGAATACAAGGCGACTCAGCCCCCGAAGTACAAGGTACGAAAGCACAACCGTTGTCCGCTCTGCGGACGCGTTCATGCGTTTATCCGTCGCTTCAACATGTGCCGGTGCTGCTTCCGCAAGCTCGCGCGGGAGGGGAAAATACCCGGCGTCGTGAAGTCGAGCTGGTAGACGCGTGAGGTCGGAAGGGGGTCCACTGCATGTATATGACTGATCCTATAGCGGACATGCTGACAAGAATCCGGAATGCAAACATGGTATATCACGAGAGTGTCGATATTCCTTTGAGCCGGATCAAGCTCGGCATCGCGAAATTGTTGAAAGATGAAGGGTACATACGGAACTATAAGGTCATCAATGATCCGAAAAAGGCCTTTGCATCCATACGCCTGTTTCTCTCCTACGGACCGAACAGGGAACGTGTGATCCAGGGGCTCCGCCGGATGAGCAAGCCTGGTAGGCGCATGTACGTCGGCAAGGAGAACCTGCCCAAAGTTATGGGCGGTCTCGGAATCGCACTGATCTCAACCTCGCAGGGCATCAAGACGGACAGCGACGCTTCCCGTCTCGGCCTTGGGGGCGAGGTCATCTGCTACGTCTGGTAACGGGAGGGAACGCGGATGTCACGTATCGGAAGAAAGCCGATAGCGCTCCCGAAAGGTGCAACGGTTTCGCTGAAGGATAACGGAATTTTTGTCAAAGGGCCTAAGGGAGAGCTTTCGATGCAGCTTGTCGAAGGCATAACGGTTGCGCTTGAAGAGGGACAGGTCGTCATTTCCCGCGCCGACGACGAAAAACAGACCAGAGCCTTTCATGGCTTGGTTCGCGCGCTTCTTGCGAATATGGTCGCCGGTGTTACGACTGGTTTTGAAAAGAAACTCGAGATCGTCGGCGTCGGGTATCGCGCTCAGATGCAGGGAAAGAAACTCATTCTGAACCTGGGATATTCGAACCCTGTCGAGTATGAGGCCCCGAACGGAATCGAACTGTCAACGGACGGTCCGAATAAAGTTTCCGTCAAGGGAATCGACAAGCAGTCGGTCGGGCAGGTTGCGGCCATAATCCGCGGATTCCGTCCGCCCGAGCCGTATCTCGGCAAGGGCGTCAAGTACGCAAATGAGTTCATTATTCGCAAGGCCGGAAAGACCGGCGCTAAGTAGCTTGGGGTGAACGGGCATGATAAAGAAGAGAAGTAGAAACGAAATGCGGGTCATCCGACACAAGCGACTCCGGAAGATGGTCTCAGGAACGGCCGAACGGCCGAGAATGGCAGTATTTCACAGCCTGAATCACGTCTATGTCCAGGTTATCGACGACACGAAGGGACACACCCTGGTGTCTGCCTCGACCCTCGAGAAGCCTCTGAAGGGAACGCTATCGAGCACGGGAAACATCGAAGCCGCGAAAGCGGTCGGCGCTCTCGTTGCGCGAAAAGCCCTCGAAAAGGGGATCAGCAAGGTCGTGTTCGACCGGGGCGGCCATATGTTCCACGGAGTGGTCAAATCGCTCGCGGAAGCCGCCCGTGAAGCGGGCCTCACGTTCTAGGAGGGATGCCGAGGATGAATACCAGGAAAGCGGATGACATCAAGGGAGTCGAGCTCAGCGAGCGCGTTGTCTCGATAAACAGAGTCAGCAAGGTCGTCAAGGGAGGAAAACGCTTCAAATTCAGCGTTCTCGTCGTTGTCGGAGACGGGCAGCGCTACATTGGAGTGGCGATGGGAAAAGCGAAGGAAATTTCCGAAGCCGTACGGAAGGGAATCGATAAGGCCGGCAAGAACCTTGTCGAACTCAAAAAAGTCGGGAATACGATTCCTCATCCGATTATCGGCGATTTCGGCGCGGCTTCCGTAATGCTGCGTCCGGCGGCGCCCGGAACGGGCGTTATCGCCGGTGGAGTTGTCCGCGCAATTATGGAACTTGGCGGCGTCAAGGACGTTCTGACGAAGGTCGTCGGGAGAACGTCGAATCCGATCAATGTCGCGTGGGCGACTGTCGAAGCGATTCAAGGGCTTCGCACTCCGGATGAAATACTCAGACTGCGTGGAAAGAAAACCGCGCAGAATGACGCCACGGCTAACTAAGGAGGAGACGCATAATGGCGAAACTCCGTATAGAGTGGATCAGGAGCGGTATCGGCCACCCCGCCCGCCACAGAAGAACTATTGAGGCCTTGGGGCTCAAGCGTCTCCACCATGTTGTCGAACATGAAGACACGCCGCAGATCAGAGGGATGGTTGCGCAGGTGCATCATCTCGTTCAATGGTCTGTCGTTGAAGGGTAGGTGGATGTCTTGAATCTGCATGATCTTCGTCCCGTCGCCGGCTCAAGGAAAAAGGGAAAACGCCTTGGTCAGGGAGTCGGAAGCGGAACCGGAAAAACAGCCGGAAAGGGTAACAAAGGTCAGAAAGCACGGAGCGGCGGCGGCGTACGGCCCGGTTTCGAAGGCGGCCAGATGCCGATCTCGCGAAGGATTCCGAAAAGGGGCTTCAATAACGCCCGTTTTGCGACGACCTTCCAGGTCGTGAATCTCGAGTCGATCGCCGCACGTTTCGAAGCCGGCCAGGTGATCGGTCTGGCGGAGTTGTACAAAGCCCGACTGGTGCATGCAAGCGATTCACATGTGAAGGTTCTCGCACGCGGCGATATCGACAAGCCGTTGACCATCAGAGCGCATGCTTTCAGCGCGCAAGCGAAGAGCAAGATTGAAGCCGCGGGTGGGAAGGCTGAGGTGATCTAAGTGCTGGACTCCTTCCGGGACGCATTCAGATTGCCGGACCTCAAGAGAAGAATTCTTTTCACCCTCGGCGTACTGTTCATCTTCCGGCTCGGGGCGCATATACCCACCCCCGGAATCGATGCGGACGCCATGGCCCGGCTTTTCGAACAGGGCGGGGTGCTGGGGTTCCTCGATATCTTCGCCGGAGGGGCACTGCGGCGCTTCAGCGTCTTTGCGCTGGGCGTCGCACCGTACATCAACTCAAGCATCATCATGCAGCTTCTCGTCGTCATTTTCCCGACGCTTGAGAAGATGCAAAAAGACAGCGAGGATGGACGCAAGAAGATCGTCCAGTACACACGTATCGGAACGATCTTTTTCGCGCTTGTCCAGGCGATCGGCATGACGTTTTGGCTTCGCGGACTCGGCATATTCAGCGGGGCGCTCTTTGACGGCGCGATCGTCGTGACGACCGTTACAGCCGGATCGCTGGCCGTTATGTGGCTCGGCGAGGAAATGACCGACCACGGCATCGGGAACGGAATCTCGCTGTTGATCTTCGCCGGCATCGTTGCACGGGTTCCGGAATCGATCATTCAGAGCTGGCGAATGATCATGCTGGGTGAAATTAACATAATCCTTATGCTGGTGGCGCTCGCGTTCATGGTTGTCGTCATTGCCGGATGCATTCTTCTCCAGGAGGGACAGAGGCGTCTTCCCGTGCAATACGCGAAGAGAGTTGTCGGGAACAGGGTATACGGCGGACAGAGCACATTCATTCCTCTCCGGGTGAATCAGGCGGGAGTCATCCCGATCATTTTCGCTTCGTCCGTCCTCCTCTTTCCGTATTCCATAGCACGTTTCTTCACGGGCGACTGGGGTGTTCTTTTCCAGAGGATCTTCGCTCCGGGCGGATTCGTCTACGAAGCCCTCTACGTGGTGCTTATCGTATTCTTCTCGTATTTCTACACGGCCGTTGTTTTCAACCCGACGGATGTGGCGAATAACATGAAGAAATACGGAGGATTCATTCTCGGTATTCGTCCGGGAAAACCAACCTCGGACTACATCGAGAAGGTCATGTCGCGAATTACTCTTGGCGGCGCCGTGTTCCTTGCGATCATTGCGCTGATTCCAACGCTGATGACGTCCATGATGGGAATGTCGAGTTTCTATTTCGGCGGTACGGCTGTCCTGATCGTCGTAGGCGTTGCGCTCGATACGGTGCACCAGATCGAAGGGCATTTGCTCATGCGGCACTACGAAGGGATTCTGAAGCGACGTGACGGCAAAGCCGGCGGGTTGCTCCGGTTCTAATCGGACGGTGAAGTAAAGCGATGAAGATCATTCTTCTCGGGCCCCCCGGGGCGGGGAAAGGAACGCAAGCCGCCTCGATCAGGGAAAAGTACGGGATCCCGCATATCTCGACAGGGGATATCTTCCGGGAGAATGTCCGGCTTGGATCTCCCCTCGGGGTCGAAGCGAGAAAGTACATGGATGCAGGACAGCTGGTTCCGGACAATCTTGTCGTATCCATGGTCGCCGATCGCCTGGAAAAGCCCGATTGTGTCCGGGGATTCCTGCTTGACGGTTTCCCCCGGACCCTGCCTCAGGCGGAAGCGCTTGATTCGTATCTGACGTCCAAAGGGACGGTTTTGGATGGTGTGATTCTTCTCGATGTCGATGACGAGACTGTCGTTCTCCGTCTTTCGGGAAGGCGGGTTTGTCGCGCTTGCGGCCAGATCTATCACAGTACCTTCAAGCCCTCCCGGAGCGGGAATCGCTGTGAGGTTTGCGGCGGTGAAACGTACCAGAGAGATGATGATACCGAAAAGGTCATACGAAATCGTCTGACTGTGTATCATCAGCAAACGACGCCTCTCATATCTTTCTATAAAGAGAAGGGAATCCTGCGCGCGGTGGATGCGAAAGCGTCGAGCGGAAACGTCATGAATGCGATTGAATCATTGTGCGCGAACAGATCATGATCAGCCTTAAAGGTGAAAGGGATATTCAGTACATGCGTTGCGCCGGGAAAATCGTCGCGGATGTTCTCGACAGAATACGGAGCGTCATACGAGCCGGCATAACGACGGCGTTTATCGATTCCGTATCGGAGGAAGTCATACGCGACGCTCACGCAACCCCCGCATTCAAGGGGTACCGGGTTCCCGGCATATCGATTCCCTTTCCCGGTTCTGTTTGTGTTTCGATCAACAGCGAGATCGTACATGGAATACCCAGCAGCGACAGGTTTCTGGAAGACGGCGATATCGTGAGCATCGATGTTGGAGCCTGTTACGAAGGGTATTATGGAGATGCTGCATGCACCTTTCCCGTCGGCGATGTCAGCGAGGAACGAATGCACCTTCTCCGTGCGACACAACACGGGCTCGACCGGGCCATAGCGGCGGCACGAGCGGGAAACACCATCGGTGATCTCGGACACGCAGTCGAGTCCTACGTTCTCGGCGAAGGGTTCGGTCTCGTTCGGGATTATACAGGACACGGCATAGGACGGCGTCTCCATGAACCGCCTCAGGTGCCGAACTATGGCCATCCCGGCAGGGGAATCACGCTGAAGCCCGGAATGACGCTCGCAATCGAGCCGATGGTTATGGCCGGCGCCGAAGACGTCGTAACCGGACCCGACGATTGGGTCGTGCTGACGGCGGATGGTTCCGATTCTGCGCACTTTGAAAGGACGGTTCTCATCACACGAGATGAACCTGAGATCCTTACCCCCTGGACATGGGAGTAAGCGGGCATGGAGTTCACTGTGGGACAGATTGTCCGATCCCTGCGGGGCGAAGACGCCGGAACGTGGTATATCGTTATGGGGTTCGGGGAGAAAAGGATCCTTGTCAGTGACGGAAAGCGCTTCCCGCCGGAGCATCTGAAAGCGAAGAACGCGATTCACCTTCAGCCGACAGGTTGGAAAGACGAGGAAATCGCCGCTGCGGTTGCTCGTGGTGAAACGATAGACAGCGGAAGGATCCGAAGCGTCATTTGCCGACGAACAGGATGTGTTGATTCAACGAATTGCAGGGAGGGAGACGCGACCGCATGGCGAACAAAGACGAGGTAGTCGAGGTTAAGGGAAAGGTGCTTGAGCCGTTGCCCAATGCTATGTTCCGGGTGGAACTCGATAATGGACACAAGCTTCTTGCCCATGTTTCCGGAAAGATGCGGATGCATTTCATTCGAATCCTTCCCGGAGACAAGGTTCTCGTGGAAATTTCACCATACGACTTGACACGGGGACGCATAATCTATAGATATAAATAGCTTCAAACACTACCTCGTATCCGTCCCGTTTTTGGCGGAAGCTGAATGAACACTCTGCTATTTTGTTTTCAATCCGGATGGAGTTTCCGTTCGGATGATTTTCTGGAGGAGCGTGGACATCATGAAAGTACGACCGTCGGTTAAGCCGATCTGCGAGTTTTGCCGGGTCATCCGGCGAAAAGGGGTCGTCCGGGTCATCTGCAGCCGCAACCCCCGGCACAAACAGCGACAGGGAGCAAGGAGGTAATCGGTCATGGCGCGAATTGCAGGAGTTGACCTCCCGCGCGACAAGAGAGTCGAAATTGGTTTGACATACATTTTCGGCATTGGTCCGCAGATATCGAAGAGGATCCTGGCCGCTACGGGTGTGAACCCGGATACCCGCGTGAAGGATCTTACCGAAGAAGAAGAGCAAAAGATCCGTCGCGAAATCGGAGAGCACTACAAGGTGGAAGGCGACCTTCGCCGCGAGATATCCATGAACATCAAGAGATTGATGGATATCGGGTGCTACAGGGGAATACGGCACCGTATCGGTCTTCCGGTACGCGGTCAGCACACCCGTACCAATGCCCGGACGAGAAAAGGACCGCGCCGGACTGTTGCGAACAAGAAAGCGGCCGGAAAGTAATACGGCGGCATCGCAAGGGCATTGAACGAGGACAAGGAGGATTACGCACGTGGCGAAGCGTACGCAAAGGCGAGGAAAACGCAAGGAACGAAAGAATATCAGCTATGGTGTGGCGCATATCTACTCAACGTTCAACAACACGATCGTAAGCGTCACGGATAAGGGCGGGAACGTTCTCGCTTGGGCATCAGGCGGAAACGTGGGCTTCAAGGGAACTCGTAAGTCGACTCCCTTCGCCGCCCAGATCGCTGCGCAACAGGTGGCCAAAGCCGTTCAGGAGCATGGCGTTCAGGAAATCGACGTCGTCGTCAAAGGCCCCGGTCCCGGCCGCGAGTCCGCCATCCGTTCCCTTCAGGCTGCCGGGCTTCAGGTCAACATGATTAAGGAAGCGACGCCCATTCCGCACAACGGCTGCCGTCCGCCCAAGCGGCGGCGGGTGTAATCGCGGAACGGGAGGAGGAGAGAATCTCATGAGCAGATATACCGGTCCTGCGTGCCGCCTGTGTCGGGCGGAAGGGGGCAAGCTGTTTCTCAAGGGAGACAGATGCTTCACGGAAAAATGCGCCATTACCCGTCGGGAAAAAGACAAGAAAACCCCGGGAGCACCCAAAGGAAAGATGCGGGCGAAGGTCAGCGAATACGGCATTCGTCTGCGCGAAAAGCAGAAGCTGCGACGATACTACGGCATGAACGAGACGCAGTTCCGCCGTTTCTTCCAGGAAGCGAACGACATGCCGGGACAGACCGGCCACAACTTCCTGCAGCTTCTGGAGCGGAGACTCGATAACGTCGCGTATCGTCTGGGATACGGCATCAGCCGTCGTCAGGCGAGACAGCTTGTTATGCACGGTCACTTCAGAATCAACGGAAAAAAGGTCGATATTCCCAGCTATCTCGTCTCGGCCGGCGACAACATTTCCATTGTCGAGAGGAGTCGGGAGATCCAGTTCCTGAAGGAAAACGCGGAAGTCGCGGCTTCCAGGCATATCCCCGAGTGGCTCCAGTATTCAGCGGAGAACATGGAAGGAAAGGTGCTGTCCATCCCGACGCGTGAACAGATTGACGTGCCTGTCACAGAGCAGCTCGTCGTCGAGTTTTACGCTCGATAACGTCCCGAAAGGTGTTGGGGATATTGGAACTGTTGCGGCCTGAAATCCGAATCGAAGAGTGCAGCTCCACCTACGGCAAGATCACGATCGAACCGCTTGAGCGGGGGTATGGGGTGACTCTGGGAAACGCACTTCGTCGGGTTCTGCTTTCCTCGATACGCGGCGCGGCGATTTCATCGGTACGGATAGACGGAGTTCTGCACGAGTTCAGCACCGTTGCGGGCGTTCGTGAGGATGTCATCGGCATTCTCCTGAACCTGAAACGGTTGTCCGTTCGCAGTCACAGCAATGAAGTGCGGGTGCTTCGTCTCGAAGTCGAGGGTCCGAAAAGAGTGACCGCTGCAGAAATCCAGCCCGACAGTGAAGTCGAATTCGCGGATCCTGATGCGTATATCTGCACGATGGAAGAGGGAGCGAAACTCTCAATGGACCTTTACGTCGAGCAGGGGACGGGCTACGGGACATCGGAACGTCCCCGTCCCCCCTATCTGCCGGCCGACGGGCTCGTTATCGACGCGCTTTTTTCGCCCGTAATGCGGGTAAACTACGACGTCGAGGCGGCGCGAGTCGGACATCGGACGGATTACGAACGCCTTGTCCTCGAAGTATGGACGAACGGCGTTGTGGCCCCCGATCTTGCAGTCTGTGAAGCGGCGGCCACCGTAAAGGGATACTTTGGTATTATCGTGGACGAAATCGAGAAGGCGCACCCCAGTTCCGTCTCGAAAGAATCCGCAGCGGGACCGGTGGAAACTCCATCGGAAGGCGTTCGTGTCAGCGATCCCGAAAAGGATGATTTCCTCTCGAAGCCTGTGCATGAACTTGAGCTTTCAATCCGAAGCGAAAATTGTCTTCTTCGCGGCGGAATACATACCATCGGCGATTTGCTGAGCAAGAACAAAGAGGATCTCCTCAAGATCCGCAACCTGGGGAAAATCTCCCTGCGCGAAATAGAGGAGAAGGTCGAAAAGCTGGGCATCGAGTTGAAAAACGAGAAGTCCGGCGCTAAAGCGGAAGAATAACTGCAAAGGAGGACTCGGTCCCATGCGACATCGAATGGACCACAGAACCCTCGGTCGGTATGGCAGCCACCGGAGGGCCATGCTCGCGAACATGGCCGCGAGCCTCTTCTTGGAAGAGAGCATCACAACGACGTTGCCCCGCGCCAAGGAACTTCGGCGTGTTGCCGAAAAACTCATCACCAGGGCGAAGGGCGGCACTATCCACGATCGCCGGATTATCCGCGCGCGGATGCCGCACAAGGAAGCTTCGATCAAACTCTTTGACGACATCGCGAAGAGATATACGAGCAGGCCCGGCGGATATACACGGATCGTCAAGACCGGTTTTCGCGTGGGAGACGGAGCCCCCCTCGCCGTCATACGACTGGTTGACTGACAATGCCCCAGGAGTTCGTCTGCGATTTGCGGGAAGTGTGGTACACCTATTCAGGTGCACGCGCTCCCGCACTTCGGGACATATCGCTCCGGATACAAAGGGGCGAATGGCTCGGGATTCTCGGGAGTAACGGATCCGGGAAATCGACCCTGGCCCGCGTAATGAACGCCCTGCTGATTCCCACGCAGGGCGCTTGTTTTGTCGAGGGATTCCCGACATCCGACACTGCTTCGTTGTGGGAAATCCGTCGTCGCATGGCGCTTGTCTTTCAGAATCCGGAAAATCAGATAGTCGGCGCAACAGTCGAAGACGACGCCGCGTTCGGGCCGGAAAACCTCGGGTTTCCCCCGGACGAAATCCGCTCGCGGGTTCGGTCCGCGCTCGCTGTCACAGGACTTTCCGCGAAAGCGGGAAAACCGACGTATACCCTCTCCGGCGGAGAAAAGCAACGGCTGGCGATCGCCGGCGCGCTTGCGATCGATTCTCCGTGTCTTGTTCTGGACGAGCCCACGGCGATGCTCGATCCGGTCGGGCGGGCCGAAGTGCTCGACGTTCTTGCGTCACTGCATGCGCAGGGGCGGACGATACTCTACATCACGCACCGTCTGGAAGAAACGCTTCTCTGCAGTCGGGTCGTCGTCCTGAACAACGGTGCCGTCGTCGCCGACGGCGCCGCGGATGACGTTCTCTCTGCGGACGCCTGCGGCGGCTGGGGGCTCGAACCTCCGCCGCTGCTTCTGCTCCGGAAAGCTCTCATCGATTCGGGGAGAATACCTTCGGACACGCTCCCTTCCTACACAGCACTGGAGGCGGCTTTATGTCCATCGTCGTAAGCGCACTGGGATACACGTATCACCCCGGAACACCGCTCGAAACCGTCGCTCTCGAGGATATATCCTTCCAGCTCGAACCCGGGCAATGGATATCGGTCGTCGGGCATACCGGCAGCGGAAAATCCACTCTTGCGCAGCATCTCAACGGTCTTCTGCCGCCCCAGAGAGGGAGCGTCGAGGTTGACGGTATCCCGTGCCGGAAGGGCGAGGGGAGACTCCGAGAGATACGTCGCATCGTCGGCCTGGTATTCCAGTATCCCGAACAACAACTGTTCGCCGAAACCGTTTTCGATGAAATTTCCTACGCACCAAGAAACTGGTCCTGCCCGGAACAGGAAGTCGAGCGCAGGGTCCGGACAGCGGCGGAACGACTCGGAATTCCGGAGGCTACGTTTCAGCGAAGCCCGTTTCATTTTTCCGGAGGCGAAAAGCGAAAGATCGCCATAGCGTCCGTACTCGCAGCATCTCCCCGGTATCTCGTTCTCGACGAACCGACTGCGGGGCTGGATACGACGAGCCGGAAGGAACTTCTGGCGCTTTTGAAGGAGCTTCGATCCAGCGAAGGGCTTGGAATTCTCCTTATTACGCACGACCTGGAGATGGCGCTGGAAATGAGTTCCCGCATTCTCCTGTTGCACGAAGGGCGCCGCTTCTTCTGGGGAACGCCGGACGAACTCCTTCCGGAACTGACGGAACGAAACGCCGTGCGGCTCGCCCCCCCGGACATTCTCGCGCTTTCCTCGCGCCTTCTGTCGCGGGGGTGCTCCGTTCCGCTGACGTGGGATTGGGAAACGCTCGCAAACGCATTGAACCGTGATCCCTCTTTCATCCTGAGAAAAAATGAGGCCGATGAATGCGCTTCCTGAATCACATGACATTCGGACAGTATATTCCGACAGAGTCCCTCATCCACCGTCTCGACCCCAGATGCAAGATCCTTGCGACCACGTTGCTGCTGACCGGGATCTTTCTTGCGGATCACGCGGTGGTCTATATTCTCTGGGGCGTCGCGCTCATCGTGCTCGCCGGCGCGTCAAAGCTGCCAATACGGATGGTGCTGGGCAGCGCTCGTCCGGTGCTCATACTTGTCCTCTTCACAGGCCTCCTGCATCTCTTTTTCACCGACGGAACGCCCCTCGTCTCCGTCGGCCCTCTCGTCATCACCCGCGAGGGAATACGGCTTGCGGCTGCTATGAGCTTTCGTCTGGTCTTCCTGGTTCTTTTCGCGTCGTTTCTCACGCTCACGACGAGTCCGATGGAACTTGCCGACGGCATCGAGAGTCTCTTTTCGCCGCTCGTCCGATTCGGCTTCCCGGCGCACGAGCTGGCCATGATGATGACGATCTCCCTTCGCTTCATCCCGACGCTTCTCGACGAAACGGATCGGATCATGAAGGCGCAGATCGCGCGCGGCGCGATGCTCGACCAGGGAAACTTCTTCCGGAGGCTGCAATCCTTCCTTCCAGTTCTGATCCCGCTCTTCGTCATCGTTTTTCAGCGGGCGGAGGATCTGGCTGTCGCCATGGAATCGCGCTGCTACAAGGGTGGGAGCGGACGGACGCGAATGAATCCGCTCTGCTGGAAAAACAGCGACAGCTTCGCCCTTCTCGGCGTCGCGCTCGGTATCGTTCTGGCCGAATGCGCGGACAGGAACCTTTCGTGGTTCGTTACGCCGCTGTTGTAGGGTACTACGGGCCTGCCTTTTCGGGATGGCAAATCCAGCCCGACCGGGCTACCGTCCAGGAAACGATCGAAGCATCGATCGGAGCCTCCCGCGGTCGTTCCCGGATTCCCGTTCTTGCGGCGGGTCGCACCGATGCGGGCGTTCACGCTGTCGGACAGGTAATTTCGTTCGTCCTCGATGACGCGTTGCCTCCCTTTCGCCTTCTCGGGGCGATCAACGCCCACCTCCCGGACACGGTTCGAATCAGAAAAATCGCCGTCGTTCCGGATGACTTCGACCCGCGACGGTGCGCCCAGTGGCGCGAATACCGCTATTTTCTCTGGAACGGACGCGGATACCTTCCACATATGAGGGGCCTTCTCTGGCTCAACAAGGCGCCCTGGGACGACGACGCCGTTCGCCGAGCCGTGTCGTTTCTTGCGGGAACGCACGATTTCCGGGCCTTCTGCAAATCCGGAGAGTGTCCGGAGAACAGCCGGCGCACGGTGAATCGCGCTTCGTTCCGGAGACGCGGAGCGATCGGAATCGTAACGTTGCGGGCCAATGCGTTCCTCATGAACATGGTTCGCATCATCATCGGAGACCTTGACTCGATCGGAAGAGGAAAGAGAAGTCCCGAATGGTTGAACGACCTGCTCCGGGGCGCTTCGCGCGATTCTTCCGATGCCACGGCCCCGCCCGAAGGGTTGTATCTCTGGCGGGTCGGGTATAATAAGATGTTTGAATGGATCGAGTAAGGAGGCGCACCGGATTGTTTGGGAGCGATATAGGGATCGACCTGGGAACCGCAACGGTTCTCATATATGTCAAGGGCAAGGGGATCGTTCTGCGGGAGCCGTCCGTTGTGGCGGTGGACCTGGAGAACGGAAGAATACTGGCCGTCGGATACGAAGCCAAAAGCATGGTCGGAAGGACGCCAGGAAGCATCGTCTCGGTGCGTCCGCTCCGCGACGGGGTCATCGCCGACTACAGCATGACGGAAGCGATGTTGCATCATTTCATGAAAAGCGTCACCCACGGGTTCAGCCGGTTCTTCCGGAACAGGGTCATGATCTGCGTCCCGTCGGGCGCTACGGATGTCGAGCGGCGCGCCGTTCTCGAGGCCGCCATCGAAGTCGGGGCCAAAGAGGCGTATCTCATCGAAGAGCCTATGGCCGCCGCGATCGGCGCCGATCTCAACGTCGAAGAGCCGCGCGGAAAGATGGTCGTCGACATCGGCGGCGGAACGTCGGACATCGCCGTCATCTCCCTCGGCGGCATCGTCGTCTCGAAATCGCTTCGCATCGGAGGCGACAAGTTCGACGAAGCGATCATGCGATACCTGCGGAAGCAGTACAGCCTCGCCATCGGCGAGCAGACTGCGGAAAACCTCAAGATCATGATCGGCACCTGCGTGCCGCCGGAAGAAGAAATGACGATGATCCTCAAGGGGCGGGATCTCGTCCAGGGGCTGCCCCGGCAGATCGAAGTCAGCAGTTCGTGCGTCTCGATGGCCATCGGGGAGATGGTCCAGACGCTGGTCGATGGCGTTCGTAACGTTTTGGAGCTAACGCCGCCCGAGCTGTCCGCCGATATTATTGACAGAGGGATCGTTCTGACCGGAGGGGGCTCGCTCCTTCGCGGACTTCCCGAACTCATTTCCGAGCAGACCGGAATCAACTGCTTCGTCGCGGAGGAACCGATGGAAAGCGTCGCCCGCGGAACGGGAAAGGCGCTCGCCGAAATCGACAAGCTCAATCGGCTCGGCAGAAGCGGAATCCTTGCAACGAGCCGGAAAGGCCGGAAATGGAAATCCTGAATCCCCCGTAACGCAGGGGCGAGGAGGCTGTGTCGGTGAACAGAGGTCTGTATTGCGCCGCATCGGCGATGCTCGTACAGGAAAGCATGCACGACGTCGTGGCGAACAACCTCGCCAACGTCAGTACGGCCGGATTTCGGGGGAGGATTCCCGTCAACAAAACCTTTCCCGACCTGCTGATGGATCGCATCGAAAACATCCCGGTCACGCCGGGCGCCACAACCGGCCCGAACCAGATCCGATACCGCGGAAAAATCCCCATAGGGAATCTGGCGCTTGCGAATGTCTTCTCGGAGGATACGATGACATTGAAGCAGGGGGCCATGCACGTTACGGATGCCCCCCTCGATGCGGCGATTGTCGGCGACGGGTTTTTCGTCGTTCAGGACGGCGCCGGAAACACCTTCTACACCCGGTCGGGACAGTTTCAGATAAATCAGGAAGGGCAGCTTCTCACGCACGACGGCCTGATCGTACAGGGTGAAGGCGGCCCCATCGAGATCGGCGAGGCCGCCAGCGTCTCGATCAACTCGGAGGGGCAGATCCTGGTCGACGGGGAAGTCGCCGACACGCTTCAAGTCGTGACGTTCGAGACCCCGACCTGGCTGAAACAAATCGGCGGTTCGCTGCTTGCGGCGAACGAGCAATCGGGGAATCCGGTTCCGGTGGAAATGCCGTCGCTTGTTTCGCGAACGCTCGAACAGTCGAACGTCGACGTCGTCTCGGAAATGTCGCGGATGATCGAGGCGTCACGCGCGTACGAGGCTGCGTCGAAAGCGTTGATGACGCACGATGACGAAACGGGGCGGCTCATCAGCTCCTTCATGAAGTCATAAGGGAAAGGCAGGGGACGACATCATGCTGCGGGCATTATGGACGAGCGCTTCCGGAATGATCGCGCAACAGACGAATCTGGATGTGACGACAAACAACCTGGCCAACGTGAACACGGTAGGATTCAAGCGCGAACGCGCGGATTTCGCCGATCTCATGTACCAGATCGATCGGGAGCCGGGCGCTCCGGTGGAGCCGGGATCATCGCTCCCGACGGGCGTCCAGGTCGGACTTGGGACGCGCGTCGTCGGAACCACGCGGATGATGGGGCAGGGCAACTTCCAGATTACGGACAATCCGCTGGATCTCGCCATTGAGGGCGACGGATTCTTTCAAGTCCTGAAGCCGAACGGCGACGTGGCCTACACGCGAGCCGGCGGATGGATCCGCAACGGTGACGACGGACAGCTCGTCAACGTCGACGGCCTCTTTCTCGAACCGCCGATCACAATCCCCGAGGATGCTGAAGAGGTCATTGTAAGCCCCGAAGGCATCGTGTCGATCCGCGCGCAGGGCGAAACCGAGACCGAAGAAATCGGGCAGATCGAACTTGTCCGGTTCGTCAATCCCGCCGGACTTCGTAAAATGGGAAAGAACCTCTACGAGGCGACGGCAGCCAGCGGAGACCCGATTATCGGAAACCCCGGAGAAGAAGGACTCGGGCACATCGCCCAGAGAACCCTCGAAATATCCAACGTGGAAGTAGTCGAAGAAATGGTGAACCTCATCATCGCACAACGGGCCTATGAAGCGAACTCGAAGGGAGTACAGACCGCCGACGATCTTCTCCGCATCGCGAACGGCATCAAGCGGTAATCGTTCATGAAGGCGCGAAGCCTCCCGTGGGTTCTGTTCGTTCTTCTCCTTGCCGTTTCCGTCGCCTTCGCGGCCGAAGAATTGACGGTGGAGATCGAACGGCTGCCTGAAGTTCCCGGAAAGAGCATCCGCCTTGGAGACATCGCGCGAATTTCCGGTCCGGACGACTTGGCGGCGCGGGCCGGAGAGGTGAACGTCAAATTCCGGGAAGGATTTCTCTGGAGATCCGACGTTGTTGCGGCCCTTGTCAACCAGGGAGTCGGGGGCGTGACGTTGCGGCTTCTGATGCCTCCGAAGATGGCGATCCGAAAAGGCGAGGTCGTTCCGGACCTCGAGGCGCTTGTCCTCAAACTTTCCGGATGGCAGGGAAGCGTCCGTGTGCGGAGTTCGGTTGCTGCTCCCCGGGGTGAATTGCTTGCCCCGCTGAAGATTCGTCCGGGCGCAGCCACGGCGCTCCTGCGCATCCGGACGCCCGAGGGGACACGAGAAGTCCCCATTTCGATGGAATGGCATCAGAACGTCGTCGTGACCCGAAGAATCGTCGAGAACGGAACGGTCCTCGCGCCGGAAGATATAGAAGTCCGTCAGGTGCGGATCTCATCGCCGATGGATGCGGTTTCGGATATCCGACAGGCCGTCGGCAGGATGACGAACAGGCGGCTTCCCGCAGGCGAACGGATTTCGCCGGGCTTTCTCCTGACTCCGCCCATCGTTCACCGGGGCGACAGGGTTTTCATCGTCGTCCGGAAAGGCGCGCTCGTTCTCCGGATGCAGGGCGAAGCCATGGAAGACGGCGCCGCGGGTGAGACGATCCGGGTCCGGAACGAGCAGAGCAAAAAAATCATCGAGGCGGTTATCCGTTCAAAGGAAGAAGTGGAGGTGCGAATACCGTGAAACGAATCGTCTGTCTGCTGCTGATACTGGCGATACATTCCGGAATCCAGCCCGGAACCGCTGCGGCGGCTTCGCTCTGGGTCGACGGAACGAACCTGGTCGGCGACAAAAAGCCCGGAAAAGTCGGCGATATCGTGACGGTGCTCGTCCGGGAAAATACGAAGACGAAGGACAAGGGGAAGACGAACGTCACGAAGACCAACGACAACTCCGTCAGCGACGGAACGGGGATATTCAGCTTTCTGAAAGCCTTCGGCTTCAACTCGAAGAGCGACATGAAGGGCGACGGATCGACCGAACGCACGCACGTGGCCCAGACGTCGATCACCTGTCTCGTGACCGACATGCTCCCCAACGGAAACCTGATCATCGAGGGCACGAGGGCCGTCACGACGCACGAGGAAAACCTTGAACTG
>CALMZW010000102.1 GCA_937870605.1 uncultured Synergistaceae bacterium | reverse complement strand
CGAAGAAGGAGAAGAACGACGGAATTCTTCCTCGTGGAAGCGCCCTCGATTCGCGCCGGGTCCGAAACTTTCACTCCGTTGATCTCAAGGATGACGTCCCCTTCACGGATTCCTGCGCGTGACGCCGCGGAATTCTGTTCGACGGACGTCACAACGATGCCTTCGCGGCTCTTTATATTGTAGGTCTTCCGAAGCTCCTGAGTGATGCTGCTGCCCTCGATGCCGATATTCTTCAGTATTTCCGATCCACCGCTCGGCTCTTCCTCTCCGCCGCTTCCGGTGACTTCGGAAAGCGTGGCGGAAACGGTCATTTGCTTTCCCTGTCGGATAACGGAGAGACTGATCGTTTCGCCGGAGTTGAATCCCCGGATTTTGGTCACGAGCTCCTGCGATCCTTCAATCTTATCCTTATTGACGGCGATGATGACGTCGCCGCGCCGCAGTCCGGCCTTTTCAGCGGGAGAATCGGGCATGACGTCGCTCACGATCGCTCCCTTTTCTTCGGACACGCCGTACGCCTGGGCGAACTCCTTCGTCAGCGGCTGGATGTACACGCCGAGCCATCCGCGTCGCACCTTCCCGTACTGTACGAGATCGTTCATGATCTGTTTCGCCATATTCACCGGGACGGCGAAGCCGATTCCCTGCGCGAAGGGTACAATGGCCGTATTGATTCCGACCACCTTGCCGTTCAGATCGATGAGGGGCCCGCCGCTGTTTCCGGGGTTGATCGCCGCATCGGTCTGGAGGAATCCGTCAAAATTCACGTTTTCCGCATGGATGCTCCTGTTTTTCGCCGAAATGACCCCGACGGTCACGGTATGCTCCAGTCCGTACGGATTGCCTATCGCGACGACCCACTCCCCGACCTCGGATTTGTCCGAGTCGCCCATTTCGAGGACCGGCAGGTTGGTTCCTTCGACTTTGATGATGGCGAGGTCAAACGTGGGATCGCGTCCCAGAATTTTCGCCTCGAGATTCCGTCCGTCGGACATTGTCACCGTAATCTTGTCGGCGCCCTCAACCACGTGGTTGTTGGTCAGGATTTTGCCGTCCGCCGAAACGATGAACCCCGAACCGCGCCCCTTCATCGGGACCGTTCTGGAGTACCGCTTGAATTCCTCGCCGAAAAAGCGGCGAAAAATCGGGTCGTCGGGAAAGGGCGAGTAGGAACGCGTCACCATCGCCTCGACATCGATATTCACGACGGCCGGAGACGACTCCCGGGCGATCTTTGCAACCGGGTTCCCTGCAAACGGCTCCTGCGCCGACACGGACCCGGCCAGAGCGAAAACACCAAGCGCGACAACAGCGATAAGGATCGATCGATTTCTTCGTGTTACATTCATAGATATCACCTCCGTGAGAAGTGACCCTATTCTATCCTGCGGGCGAAAACCGACATCGTATGTTTCACCGAGCGGACTATCAGCAGAAGGTCGGTATTCGTCAAAAAACTGCGCGCCCGTCTCCCGCTCAGGAGTCCTCCCAGCTTTTCGCTTTCTTCGAAGTCGCGGGCCAGACAACGACTTTTCGCGCGGGGGCTTCGCCGACCGAGCGGGTTTCAACGGACGCATCGTCTTTCAGCGCGATATGGATAATGCGTCGTTCCCAGCTCGTCATCGGCTCCAGGTACGTCGGTTTCCCGCGACGAACGGCTTTCCTGGCCGCCGACTGCGCCAGCCTTTGAAGGCTCTGTTCGCGCCGTACGCGGTATCCGTCGCTGTCCAGCCGGATGCGCGGGCTTTCCTCGTCGTTCCGCTCCGTCAGATTCACGATGTATTCGAGCGCTTTCATGGTCTCGCCGTACTTCCCAATAATAACTCCCGCGTCGGCGCCGCTCAGATTGATGCGTTCCTCGGGCGTGACGCTCACATCGATATCGAGCTGCATTCGGGACAGGATTTCCGAAATGCTTCGTCTCCCGCGGAGAATGACGAGAGGCAACCCCGGGCGAACCTCCACCCGCAGCTTCCGGCCAAGCAGGCCGAAAAAGCTCTTCTCCTCTTCAAGAACCTTGACAACCACGTCTTCCGGAGAAACGGACCAGGAGGCAGCCGCCTGTTTTGCGGCGTCGTTCACCGAACCGACCTCGAGAATGAGAATTTCCTGATCGTTCATGGAATCCTCCCTCCCTTCACAAAACTATCGCTTGTCGCGATCCTAAACAGGCTTATCCTTAAAGAGCACCGGTTTTTCCTGCATTTCGCGGGCGGTCTGACGCGTGACCCGGATCTGATGCACGACGCCCATGACCGAGGAAACGCCCCAATACAGGAGCACGCCGCCGGGAAGAGAAACACAGATAAACGTCAGGAAAAGCGGCATAAACCAGTTCATCATGGCCATCTGCGGGTTTCCCGAAGCGCTCAGCTGCTGCTGGTACCACGTCACCACACCGATGCCGATCAATAGAAGCAGGTTGGGAAGGTAGACAGACACCTGGGCGAGACCGGCAGGGTTGGCCAGGATTCCGTTCAGGACCGCCATGACGCCGATATCGGCGGTCGGCCCCTGAAGACCGAGAACCTTGCCCAGCGTGGAAAGGACCGTGCCGTCAAGGCTGATTCCCAGAAAGGAAACACCCGTAAAATCGTACGATGTCAGCACCCGGAACAGAAGGATGAACACCGGAAGCTGCACAAGCAGGGGAACGCAGCCTGCCGCCGGATTCACCTTGTTTTCCTTGTACAGGGCCATGACTTCGCGGTTGAGCGTCTGTTTGTCGTCCTTGTACTTTTCCTGCAGCACCTTGAGGCGCGGCTGAAGTTTCTGCATCTTCTGCATGCTGACCATCTGCTTTTGCGTCAACGGATGCAACAACGCCCGAACGATCAGCGTCAGCAGAATAATCGCGATGCCCCACGACCCCGTAAGGGAGTGAAGCATCTCCATCGTTTTCATCATGAGATCTCCGGCGCCATCCCAGAGAGCACCCATATCACTCACCATCCTTGCTCTTCTCTTGAATTTCGGGAACAGGATCATACCCGCCGGGATGCCAGGGACCGCACTTGGCGATCCGTCGCATACCCAGCCATATTCCTTTGAAACAACCGAAACGCTCTATCGCCTCGAGGGTGTATTGGGAACAGGACGGAAAGAACCTGCAATTATGCCCCAGCATTGGGGACACCCATCGTTGATATCCGCGAATCAAAACGGCAAAAAAACGTGCTGCGGGCGTCACGAAACCGACGTCCCCTCCGTTTCGAATTCCGGAGGATACCCGGGAATGGCGGGATCGATACACCCCGCCCGCTCCAGAACGACCTTCAGGTCATCGAAGATCTCCCGTGCGTTCGCGGTCAGCCCTGCGTGCCGCAGCGACGCGGCGAACAGGAACCCGGGACGAATCCACGGCAGAAGACGTCGAAAGGCTTCACGCAAAATCCTGCGCCCGCGGCTCCGCACAACCGCATTTCCCTGCCGTCGCCCCACGGCGAATCCGATTTTCGTTCCGGACAACGGCTCGCGTAGAAACAACAACCGCACCAGCTCGCCGCGAATGCGTATGCCGGTGCGGAAGACACGGTCAAATTCCCATGTTTTTTTCAGTCTTGCCGATCGGGGAAAACAACGCGACAAAGGGCCTACACCGTGAGCCGTTTTCTACCCTTTGCCCTCCTCCTCCGAAGGACATTCCTTCCCCCCACTGAGCTTGAACGGGCGAGGAATCCCATCTTCCGTTTCCTCGGTCTGTTATGCGGCTGAAAAGTCTGTTTCACGAGCACACCTCCCGGATGTGAAAAAAGGACACAAAAGAAGCTGGCCCTCTGGGTCAGCAGGAATACTATATCACAGGGATCCTGACGCGGCAACGTTCTTCGCGGAAGTGCGAACTCGCAGTCTCCGACACGGAACGCGCGGCAATGACGACAGAATCCCCCAATCCGGCCTGTCAAGGAGACGCCGGTCCAGAATGACGACGCGCCCCCTGTCCGACGCCGTGCGAATGAGCCGACCGCCAGCCTGCCGCAGGAGCAGCGTCGCCATGGGCAGCGTGAACGACATGAAAGCCTATCCCGATTCGAGCTCGTTTCGGGCCTGGACGACAGGATCGGACGGATGCGGAAAGGGAATCCGGTCGATGATCACTTGCGTCAGGCTCTCGCCGGGGACGTCGATCCCCTCCCGGAAGGAGACGCTTCCGATCAGCACGGATGTTTCCAGATCGCGGAACCGTTCGAGAAGCTCCTTTCTCGACAATGTCCCCTGGACAAGCACCTCATAGTCCCGCGGCTTCGACGTCATCCGAGCGGCTACGGCGCCAAGCAGTCTGTACGAGCTGACAAGAACCAGCGTACGGCCTCCGTTCTCCTGGCACAGATGCTCGATAATCCGGCTCGTCGCCGCGTCATACCCGCTGTCCCGGACCTCGAATCCGGAATCGACGATCACAAGCTCCATCTGGTTCGGCAGATCGAAGGGACTGCCGACGCGCAGGATTTTCGAAGGCTCTATTCCGGTCTCCCGGCTCCAGAATGACGGACGGTCGCCATGAAACAACGTCGCCGAAACACAGACGACCGCGTCCGGTTCGCTTCGGCCGATCGCCTCCGAAACGAGCTTGTCGCATCGGATCGGCGCGCTCCCGCAGCCGCGTCCTTCCCTCCAGAACGTCCACTCCGGATACCGTTCCAGCGAGAGACACCATGAAAGCGACTCCCGGATCTCGCGGACTTCATCGAACCAAACGGACGCGCTCGCGGCATTCTGCACCTCCGGCGACGCCTCGAACGCTCCGTTGCGATAGTCCTCGTCGATTCGCCGCAATCGCGAGCAAATCGATTCGAGACGTCCGGCGAGCAGTTTTCCACGGGAACTCCAGTCGGCATTGTTCCTCGGGAGACACTCTCCGTCCGGGCACAGAAGCTCCGTCCTGTCGCCGAACGCGCGCGCTTCGTTCCGGGCCTCTTCGATATCGCTCTGCAGTCCGTCGGCGTCGACGCCGTTTCCGCGGAGAAACTGCGTCAGCGAGCCCGGCTTCCCGCGAAGCACCCGCAACAGGTCTTCGGGCGAGAACATGACGGTCGCCACCGATCGCGCCGAATCCGCCATCCGGTGCGCCTCGTCGCACAGCAGAATATCGAACGGGATCGGGAAGGGTTTCCCCGCCTCGAGAATGTACGAGAAGAACAGGTGATAGTTCGCGACCACAACCTGCCACTCCTGCGCCCTGCGAAGCTGCGCAAGGACGAAACACCGGTCGCGCCAGGGACACGCCGAACCGATGCATCCACGGCTGGAGGACGCGATCACCGGAAGAACGGGACTCCGCTGATCCAGCGACAACTCCGCGAGATCTCCGGTTTCGGTTTTCTCGACCCAATCCAGAACCATTCTCGACGCATCGCCCTCGTCGCCGAAAGAAAGATATCCGTTTTCCTCCAGTTCCCGGCAACGACGGATACAGGCGTAATTTCCCCGTCCCTTGAGAAGTCCGTGCGAAACGGGACGTCCGAGTATCGCTTCCATGGAGGGGATGTCCTTCGCTACCAGCTGTTCCTGAAGCGGAATGCCGCCCGTCAGCACGAGAATCCTTCCATCGTTCGGAATGCAGTGCAACAGAGCCGGAA
>CALMZW010000101.1 GCA_937870605.1 uncultured Synergistaceae bacterium | reverse complement strand
TCGATGACTGCCGGCGCCGGGAGTCCCTGTTTCACCGCCAGGGTTCGCGCTTCGAGGAGAATGGGCACAGGAGACCCGTATCCGCTGAGAGCCCACTCCTCTCCCGAATAAAGGACTTCCGGCCCGATATGGTCGACGTTGACGGGCGGAGATGAACGACAGAGCGATTGAGGCGCTGTCCCGCGCGAATACCGGATCATCGTTGGTCCGGTCCGCCGAAGTGCGTTACGAAACATGACATCCAGATCATCGATGTCTCGCGGGGCAAGAAGAGCCATATTCGGAATCGAACGTCCCCACGACACATCAAGAACACCCTGATGCGTTTCGCCATCCTCGCCTATCAGGCCGGCGCGGTCCACTGCGCAGACGACCGGAAGATTCTGCATTGCGATATCGTGGACAAGCTGATCCATCGCACGTTGCAGAAAGGTCGAATAAATGAAGACGAAAGGACGAAGTCCTCCGGCAGCCATCCCGGCGGCCATCGTCATCAGGTGTTCCTCGGCGATGCCGACGTCGTAAAAACGATTCGGAAAGCGTTCTTCGAAAGCGTTGAGTTTCGAGCCGTCTTTCATCGCTGCAGTAAGGCATACAATGCGTTTGTCTTTCTCAGCCATCCGAATAAGGGCTTCGCCCGCGGCGCTGCTCCAGGAAATCCCGGCAGTCGCCGTGACTGTTCCGCCCTTTGCGTCCTGCAAGGGTGAAAGGCCGTGGAACCGCGTCGGTTGTTCTTCCGCTTTTTGGTATCCTTTCCCCTTTTTTGTCAGGACATGTATAAGAACCGGCTTGTCATATCTTTTCGCCATTTCGAGAACCGTCTCGATTTCCAGAACGTTGTGACCATCGAAAGGGCCCCAGTAATTGATATCAAGTTCATCGAAAATGTTTTCCGGTTTCACCATGCTCTTGATCTGGTCTTTCATTCGGGATACCACATGTTCCAGCGCCTCGCCCTTCGGCATGGAGTGAAACGAATCCTTTATCGCCTTTTTGAGCCAGCCGTACGTTGTGCTTGAACTCAGGCGGGCAAGCTGGGTAGCGAATCCGCCGATACGAGGGCTTATCGACATCGTATTGTCGTTCAGGACAAAGATCACCTTCGTCTTCGCTTCTTTCGTGTAGTTGAGCGCTTCGAAGGCCATTCCGTTCATGAGTGAGGCGTCGCCTATGACGGCGACGACGTGATGGTCCTGGCCAAGGATGTCTCGCGCCTTCGCGAACCCGAGAGCGGCGGACAGAGACGTACTGCTGTGTCCTGCTTCGAAATGATCGAACGGACTTTCCGCTCGTTTCGGAAACCCGCTGATGCCTCCCCATGTCCGGAGCGTTGCGAAACGGTCGCGCCTGCCCGTCAGGATTTTGTACGCATACATCTGATGCCCGACATCAAAAACGATTTTGTCCGTAGCCGGATCGAACTTGCGAAGAAGAGCGATGGTCAGTTCAACGGTTCCAAGGGACGAAGCAAGGTGTCCGCCGTTTCGGGTGACGACCGATATGATGAGTTCCCTCACGTCTTCGGCAATCTGTTCGATGGATTCCCTCGAAAGGTTTGCGAGATCCCTGTACGACGTATATTTTTCGAGCAGATCCACTCGCTGTCGTCCTCCTTCCGGACGTTTCCGGGACATTCAGTGATGGCGATGCGTCAGATGCGCCGCCAGGTCCTTAAGGAAGCAAATATCGTCGCCGCAGCGTGATAACGCTTCAATAGCCTTGTCACTCTCGGATTGTGCTATTTTTTTGGCGCCTTCCAGACCGTATGAAGCGACGAACGTTCGTTTGCCCTGTTCCGCATCCTTGCCCGGAGTCTTCCCGAGTTCTTCCGCGCTGGATGTGACGTCAAGTATATCGTCTACCACCTGAAACGCAATGCCGAGGTGCATACCATACTCCCCTATCGCGCTCCGGATCTCGGGATCTCCGTGGGCGAGAATGGCTCCGCTCAGAACGGACGCCTGAATGAGCACCGCAGTCTTTTGCCCGGCTATTCGCCGGACGAAGTCAACTTCCGTCGACCGGCTCTCCGGGTCCGTGTCAAGAACCTGTCCGCCGCAAATTCCTGCGATCCCTGCGGCATCGGCAAAAACGCGTAGCGCATCGATCACGTCGGAAGGGTCATTCCCGAGTCGTACGAGTTCTTTGAGCGGATGCGAAAAGCCCCAGACGAGCAGACCGTCACCCGCAAGTATCGCGAGCGATTCTCCGAAAAGGACGTGATTCGTTGGTTTTCCGCGTCGCAGGGTGTCGTCGTCCATCGCCGGAAGGTCGTCGTGGATCAGGGATGCGGTGTGTATCATCTCGAGCGCAAGCGCCATCGGCATGACTCTCGCAGGAGGGACGGAAAGCATTTCCGCGGCAGCGAGGCAAAGCACCGGACGCAGGCGTTTCCCTCCGGCGAGAAGGGAATACGTCACGGAATCCCAAAGTCTCGGCGGGACATCCGACGGACAATGCGAGCAGAGAGCCCGGAGGTTTTCGTCGACAAGGCCGGCGAGGCGGCGCATGTTTTCGGCAAGGCGTGTCGGGGTATCGCTCATAGGGTTTCTCCGGTCTCCCTGGCGCCGGAAACGAAAGGAACTCGCTTTCCTTCCGGTGTCAGAAGCGAAATCTTCTGACGCGCCGTATCAAGATACCGTTCGCATTCGTCAACGAGGCCGACACCTTTTTCGAACAGACATACGGCATCGTCCAGTGACAAAGACTCATTTTCCAGCTGCGTCACGACGTCTTCTAGCCGTGACATATTCTCCGAAAAGGACATTGACGGTTCCTCCTTCTGGAATTCATGCATTTCAGGGCTTACCCGATTCGGTAGAGTATGATAAAATCCGCTCGTTTGGACATTATACGAAAAAGGGAGGGAAAATGCTCATGGCTCGAGTATGCGAATGTTGCGGCCGCGGTCCCGCTACGGGAAATGCGGTCAGTCATTCGAATCGCCATACACGGAGACGATGGCTTGTAAACCTTCGTAGTGTGAAGGTCGATGTCGGAGGGGGAGAAGCCCGTCGGATGCGGATCTGCTCCCGATGCCTTCGTTCTTCAAGAGTTAAGCGGGCGGTATAATCGCCCGCTTTTTTATGTCCTCGAGTTTCGCTCCATAACGTGACTTCCTTCATCATTCGCCCGCAGCATCCCGAAGAACTTCAAAGGCGCGCTCTTCGTCCACAAGGATTTCTCTTGGTTTCGATCCTTCCGGCGGACCGACGATTCCAAGCTGTTCGAGTGTGTCGATCAGTCTTGAAGCTCGCGTAAATCCGACCCGAAGCTGCCGCTGGAGTCTGCTTGCCGATGCGATCCCCGTTTCGACAATGATGCGCGTGGCTTCCTCAAGCAACGGGTCATCCGTAAAACTCGCATCGGTTCCATTTCCGTTTCCGTTTTCCTGGTCCTCGATATC
>CALMZW010000100.1 GCA_937870605.1 uncultured Synergistaceae bacterium | reverse complement strand
TCGAGGGAGGCGTCATGCGGATCGATCCGCCGCGCAAGGTGCGGGTCTACAAGCGCAACTCCACGGTGACGTACCGGACGATCACGGTCAACCGGCCGGGATTCTTCGTGCGCGACGCGCGCTGGAGCGGCGACAAGATCGCCGTGTACGTGAGCTGCCCCAATGACAAGGACGGCAAGGTCTTTCTGTACTACTCGTTCGTGGGGTACAAAGTCATCAACTGAGTGAGGGAACATCGCAAACTGGTCGGTTCCAAATTGACCTGACTTGGCAGTTGTCAACCGTCCGGTTCCCGCGTACGCTTTCCCCTGAACGGACGTTCGCCGTTCGCGAGGGGGAATCGAAGTGTTGCTGTTCACGCTTGACGAAAAGTCGGACGAGCCGGTTTTCCGGCAGATCATGGACCGCATCCGGCGCGGGATCGGCGAGGGCGTCGTCGTCCCCGGCGACGCGCTGCCGTCCACGCGGGCGCTCGCCGAGTCGCTCGGAATCCATCGCTCGACCGTCGCGACCGCCTACCAGGAACTCTGGTCGCTCGGGTACGTCGACCTGCGGCCCGGAGCCGTCCCGCGCGTCCGAAGCCGCGTTGCCGTCGCGCCGGAGCGGACGCGCGACGCCGAAAGTCTCATCGACTGGGAGTCGCTTTCGACGCCCTTCGCGTCCGAGGCGCGCTGCTCCCTCGAACGCTTCCGGATCGACATGCTTTCCCAGAAGCAACAGGACCTCATCAGCTTCTGCCGTCTCGAAGTGGACAAGCGCCTCTTTCCCCTCGACAACTTCCGGACCTGCCTCAACCGCGTCCTGCGCGAGCAGCACGGCCAACTGCTCGGGTACGGCGACGCGGCGGGGTATGCGCCCCTTCGGGCCTCGATCGCGGCGCGGCTGCAAATGCACGGCATCCGCGCGACGGAGCGGGAGATTCTGCTGACGAACGGATCGCAGCACGCGATCGATCTCGTGCTGCGGATGCTCGCGCGCCCCGGGGCCTCGGTCGCGATCGAGTCGCCGACGTATGGCGAACTGCTTCCGCTCGTCGGGATGAACGGCATGCGGCCGATCTCGATTCCGTTCCTTTCCGGCGGGATGGATCTCGACGCGCTCGAACGCGTTCTCGAAGAGGACCGGCCGACGATCGTCTACACGATGCCGAACTTCCAGAATCCCACGGGCGTCAGCACGACGCAGGCGCACCGCGAACGGCTGCTCGGTCTGTGCGAGCGCCATCGCGTGCCTCTTCTCGAGGACGGATTCGAGGAGGAGATGAAGTATTTCGGCAAGGTGACGCTTCCGATCAAGTCGATGGACACGCGCGGGCTCGTGATTTACTGCGGGACATTCTCGAAGGTGCTCTTCCCGGGTGTTCGGATCGGCTGGATCGCCGCGTCCGCCGAGGTCGTCGAACGCCTGTCGGCGCTGCTGCGCTTCAGCGAGCTGAGCACGGGGGCGATCCTCCAGGCGACGCTTCACGACTTCTGCGAACAGGGGTATTACGACCGCCACATCAGCCATATGCACCGCGTGTTCCGAAAGCGCATGCAGACCATGCTCAAAAGTCTGCGCGCGAACATACCGCCGGAACGGGCGACGTGGACCGAGCCGGCGGGAGGGTACCTCGTATGGATGACGCTGGCGCCGACCGGCGCGTCGCAGGCGGAGATCCGGGAGGCGTTCCGGGCTTCGGGCGTCGCCGTCGTCCCGGGGCGGCACTTCTTCAGTTCCGATCAGCCTGTCGTGAACATCCGCCTGTCGATCGCGACGCTCGACGAACGCGAGATCGAAGAGGGCGTGCGCCGCCTCGCGCGGGCGCTCGGCATGATTTATTCGGGCCGGTGAAACCCGGAGGGGAGGACGGCAGTATGGAGTACACGCTGGAAAAGATGGAGGAGAAACACGCGCTCGGGATGCTCGATATCTTCAACCACTATGTGGAGCATTCGTTCGCGGCCTACCCGGAACGCCCGTTGCCGCGGGAGGCCGCCGGGCTGCTTCTGAAGAAGGCCGAGGGGTATCCGGCCTACGTCGCCCTCGACGACGCGGGAACGGTCGCGGGGTTCGGTTTCCTGCACGCGCATCTGCCGTTGCCGACCTTTCGCCGGACGGCCGAGATCACGTACTTCCTCCGGCCGGACGCGTGCGGTTGCGGAATCGGCTCGAAGATGCTCGACCTCCTCCTTCGCGACGGACGCGAACGGGGGATCTCCGTGGTTCTCGCGAGCATCTCGGGAAAGAATGAAGGGAGCATCGCGTTCCACAGACGTCACGGATTCGTCGAGTGCGGGCGCTTCCGGAACATAGGGCTCAAGCGCGGCGAGATGTTCGACGTCGTCTGGATGCAGAAGACGCTCGACTGAGCAAGCGCGGACAGGAAGCATCGCGCCGTTTCGGGTACCATCCCCTCCGGAGGTGACGGTCGTGGCGAAGGTCACGCGGGAAGAATACGAAGAGCGGATCCTGCTCGCGCAGATGTACATCTGGCGGCATCTGGACGAGCCGCTGTGTCTCGACGAAATCGCGAAGGCGGTCTCGTTCTCGCCGTTCCATTTCCATCGCCTGTTCGCGGCGATGGTCGGGGAGTCGATCGGGGAGTACATCCGCAGGCTGCGCCTGGAGCGGGGCGCGCTCGAACTCCGTTACGGTCCGAGGACGCTGCCGTTCGTCGCCCAGGACGCGGGGTACGAGACGCAGGAAGCCTTCACGAAGGCGTTCCGCCGCCATTTCGGCGTTCCTCCCGGAGCCTATCGCCGCGGCGCCGGATCCTCCCGCGATCCCCTGCCGGGGTCGCGACATCGTTCCGACACAGGAGGGGGAAACATCATGAACGAAGTCACCGTCAAAAACCTGCCGCCGATCACGGCCGCGTTCATCCGGCACGTGGGGCCCTACGCCGACTGCGGCGCGGCGTGGGAAAAGCTCTGCGGCTATCCGGGCGTGCAAAAGACGTTCGGGCCCGACACGATCTTCTTCGGAATCTGCTACGACGACCCAGACGTCACCGAGGCGGACAAGCTCCGCTGCGACGTCTGCATCTCGGTTCCGGAGGACTACGTTCCGGAAGAAGGCGTTTCCGTCCAGCGCATCGCGGGCGGCGACTACGGCGTGTACGTCCACACCGGGCCGTATTCCGGGCTTCACGAGGCGTACCGCAGACTGTACGGCGAGTGGATCCCCGAGTGCGGCCGGGAGGTGCAGTACGCGCCGAGCCTCGAGGTCTACCTCGACGACTGCTCGAAGACGCCGCCCGAAAAGCTCCGCACCGAAATCCGCGTTCCGCTCAAGTAACGGAAGTCCTTCCGTCCGGTGGAGGTCCGATGGTTCGGGCCTCCACCGGATTTTTTTCTCAGAACCCGCGCGCGAGGAAGTCCGCGGCGAAGCGGCTCATCGCGGCGACGCCCGTCGCGAAGGCCGA
>CALMZW010000099.1 GCA_937870605.1 uncultured Synergistaceae bacterium | reverse complement strand
GGAACCGGGTCTCCTTCTGCGCCGCGGAGGACGAAGCGGGCGTGCTTCGGTGCGCCGAGAGCATCGGAAGCGATCCGGAGATCGATGCGTGGATTCCCGTGGTCATGTCCGTCCGGACGTCCGACGGGAGCGGACGCCTCACGATGCCCGACCTCGCACGTGCGATGATGTCCCGGATCCGGAAGCCGGACCTGACCCTCAACGTCTCGTTCACGGAACTGGGGTTCTACGGCGGCGTCGGCGTGGACTTCCGGCAGATGGGCTTTCAGGCCGGAATCATGGCGGCCAAGCTCCTGAAAGGGCACTCCATCCGGGAAACCCCCGTCGAAAACGCCCGGAAGAGCCTGATGGCCATCAACAGAAGCCGCTTGCGCGAACTGGGAATTCCGCTCCCCGGCGAGTTTTCGGGAATCGTCGACATCTTCGTGAAATGAGCCCGCGGCCTCCCGTCCGCCACAAAACGCCATGACGGAGACCGCCTGCCGCTTCGCCTCTCTCGTCGCGTCGGGGTTCCTTCTCGCGCTGTGCGTCCTCGTCGCGCTGTTCTCGCGCGAACGGACCTCCGCCC
Organism: uncultured Synergistaceae bacterium; assembly: GCA_937870605.1. Lineage (GTDB taxonomy): Bacteria > Synergistota > Synergistia > Synergistales > Aminobacteriaceae > CALFXN01. The sequence continues at coordinate 3,563 of CALMZW010000099.1, read as the reverse complement.
GCGGCGAACGGGTCCCGCGCATTCCGTTCTGCGTCTTCACGGCCGGATGGTGCGTCGTGTTCGCGGTTCGGGCGTTCGATCTTCCGGGAACGGCCGCGACCGGGGCATACCTCGCCGGAATGCTGACCGCGGCCGGAGGCGCCTTTCTCCTCGCGACCGCCTCCGAAGGGAAGCCCCGCGCCTTTTCGCGTGCGTTCGTCCTGCTCTTCGCCGGGGAGGCGGCGGCTCTTGCGCTGCCGCGATTCGTCGCGGCGCCGGCGTGTCTGTTCCTTCTCACGGCCTTTGCGGGCGTCGCGCTCCTGATACGACGGGTGTTCGCGGACGGGTGGTTTCCGGCGAACGTCCGGACCGTCCTGGCCGCCGCTCTGATCGCCTTCGGCGTCCTTTCCGTTCCCGCCGGCATGGGGTTGATCCGTCTCGAGACAGAGCATCGCGACATGATGCTCCGCGAGGGGTACGCGCGACTGGAAGCGGTGAGGAGCCGCTTCCTCATGTTCGAGATGATGGGGTCGGCGCTTGCGAAGACCGTCGCGTCGGACCCATCGCTTTTCGCCGCCTTGGCGGACGGCGCGTTTTTCCCCGCCTCGGCGGATCAGGCGTCATTTTCCGCCTCGGCGGACCGGGCGGTTCCCCTCGATCTGCAGCTCCGCATCCTGAACCGCAGGATGGGATCGGACCTTCTCATCCTTCTCGATCCGGAAGGGAACGTCATCTCGACGTCCGAGCCAACCCTCATGGGAATGAATTTCGCCTTCCGGTCCTACTTCCGGGACGCCATCGAGGGACGGAGCGGCCTCCTGTACGCGAAGGGGAGCGTGACGACCGCGGAAGGGGCGTTCTTTTCCCGCCCGCTGCCCGACGCGCAGGGAAATATCGTCGCGGTCTCCGTCGTCAAAATAAACCTCCTTCCGGTCTTCGGAGACCTCATCCGCACCGACAGGATCGTCATGCATCACCGGGGAGAGATCCTTCTGGGGCCGGAAGGCTTCGAAACGGGAAGGCTCGAACGGGCGGAACGGGAACGCGCGTCCGGAGGGTTCCTTGCGTACGGGGGCGTCGGAAAAAACACGGTGTTCGCTCCCGACGGGCGTCGGATGATGACCGTCTCGATGCCCCTTCCGGGAGGATACTGGGAGCTGACGAAACTGCTTTCGGAGGGGCCCGTCATCCGGTACCGGCGAGTTCTCTTCTCCTTCTACGCCCTTCTCGCGGTTCTCGCCCTCGTCCTTCTCCTCCGGTACACACAGAAGAGCCGGCTCATCGCCGAACTCGAGCACGAAGTCGAAGAACGCCAGGCCGCCGAACGGGCGGAACGCGCCGCTCGGGCCAAGGTCGAACGCGTGAATCGGCTGCTTTCGGAGGAACGGAACCGGGCGCGGGAGCTCGCGAAGCTCGCGGAGGAGGCGAATGTCGCGAAGAGCGGGTTCCTCGCGAACATGAGCCACGAGATCCGGACGCCGCTGAACGCGGTTCTCGGAATGATCGGGCTTCTTCTCGACACGGACCTCGACGAGCGCCAGCGCTCCTATGCGGAAATCGTTCGCGGCAGCGGCGACGCGCTTCTCGGACTGATCAGCGACATCCTCGATTTCTCGAAGATCGAGGCGGACCGCATGGAACTCGAACACACCGACTTCAACCTGCGGGAACTCGTCGCGACCACCGTCGAAATGTTCGCCCACAGGGCGGAGGAAAAACAGCTGCGCTTTCGCTCGGTCGTCGAACAGGACGTTCCGGCGCATATCAACGGCGATCCCGGACGCCTCCGGCAGATTCTCGTCAACCTGATCGGGAACGCGCTGAAGTTCACCGCCGCAGGAGAGATTCGGCTCCATGTCGCTTCGGGCCCGGGCGTCCTGTATTTCGAGGTCCGCGACACAGGCATCGGCATTTCGAAAGAGCGAATCGGCGCGATCTTCAGCGCCTTCGAACAGGTCGACGCCTCGACGACCCGCCGTTTCGGCGGCACGGGGCTGGGGCTGACGATCAGCAGGCGGCTCGTGGAACTCATGGGAGGCGAGATCGGCGTCGAGAGCGCCGTCGGGGTCGGCTCCGTCTTTCGCTTCTCCGTCCCGTTCCTGCCCGCGTCGAACGATGGCGTATCGGAATGGGACAGCGCCGAGAGCGCGCGCGGGAAACAAGCGCTCCCCGCCGGCGGCGCGATCTCCCCGTCGGCGGCGGGAGGGCCGGTGTCCGAGGCGAAGATCCTGCTGGTCGAGGACAACCCCGTGAACCGAAGAGTCGTCATCGAGATCCTGGCGAGGGGCGGATTTTGCGCCGACACGGCCGAAAACGGCGAGGAGGCGCTTCGGGCGCTCTCTTTCGCTCGCTACGACCTCGTTCTCATGGATATCCAGATGCCGCTCATGGACGGATTCGAGGCGACGCGTCGCATCCGGGAGCGCGAAGCCGCAAGCGGCGAGCCCCGGACGCCGGTCATCGCGATGACGGCGCACGCGCTCGCGGGCTACCGCGAAAAGTGCCTGTCGGCCGGGATGGACGATTACCTCACGAAACCCGTCTCCCGGAACGAGCTGGAGGCCGTCCTGCGACGCACCCTGAACGGGAGCGGAACCCCGGAAGACCCGGAGGTACAGATTTCCGGCTCGCCGATGGAGCAGCCTTCTTCGGACGGAGACGCGGCCTCGGGAAACAGCTCCCGGGCGGACGCCCCGCCTCTTTTCGACGAAGAGGACGGGCTGATGCGGGCCGGGGGAGATCGCGCGTTCCTGGCGGAGCTTCTGATTCTGTTCGCCGATTCGCACGAGGCCTGCGCGGCGCGCCTCCGTGAACTGGCCGCGTCGGGCGACCGCGCGGGAGGGATCGACATCGCCCACTCCCTGAAAGGGGTTTCCGGCAACGTCGGCCTTCGGCGTCTCAGCGAAGCGGCGCGCCGGACCGAAACGACGCTTCGGAGCCGCGACGACCCGGAGACGGCGATGCTCGCCCTGGCGGACCTCACGCTGGAGACGACGGCGTTCGCGCGATCGAGGGGCGCGGAGATGGCGGGGACGCAGGCGTGACGAAGAGCCTCTCCGTTCCGCCGCAAAATGGTATAATATTGTGAAAGAAAAGAGGTGATGGAGCATGGCTCTTTCGATAGGAAGCACGGCGCGTGTTCTGTCGGCCCAGCAGGCGTACAGCATCACGTCACGGAACGACAAAAGCGCGGAAGACGACGCCTATTCAAGCGTCCGCAACGTCGCGAGGACCGGCGGCGACCTCTTCACGCGGGATATCGACGCGGTTCTCGACGAAGTCGCCAAGGTCGAATCCGGAGAGTCGGGCGACCGCAAACAGCTCGCGAAGCTCCTGAACAGCGTGGCGGACAACTCGCAGGCGGGCGTGTACTCCAACCCGCTGGTGGCGAACGCGATGTCGTGGATGTCGCCGCCCGGCGCGATGCTGGATATGTACGTTTGAGAGACTGCATGGATCCCCGGGGCGTGTCGTGCCCGGGGATTTTCCTTTCTCCACGGATCCGCCCGCTTCGAGGTGATGCGATGGCGTGACGATCCCAGAGCGGCCGACAGGAGGGAACGCCGGAAGCGACCGATGCGTTC
>CALMZW010000098.1 GCA_937870605.1 uncultured Synergistaceae bacterium | reverse complement strand
CTTTCGCTTTGATTCCCGCCTTCAGCCGGAAAACGTGACGCTTGCTCACAGAGAGACGCCTCGCTCCTTCCGCGGCGCTCATTTCCCCCTTTACAACCCTGTCCATGATAAACGCCTTTTCCGCTTCCTTGTCGCTCAATCCTGTTTCACTCCTCATCCCTCAAGAATAGGGGATGACATTTTCCCTGTCCCGCTTCGGGGATGACATTATCGCTGTCCGACGACAGTTTGAGACCAATCGCTTGCCAAACCGGGTTCCCCTTGCTACAATTACCTCCGTTCAAAGATGCCGGGATGGCGGAACTGGTAGACGCGCTAGATTCAGGTTCTAGTGGGCTAACGCTTGTCGGGGTTCGAGTCCCCGTCCCGGCACCATAAAAATGTGGATAAAGGTCATGGTGTGTCATTGACACGCTATGACCTTTGTGCTATTTTCATAGCTTGTCAGTGTCACATCCCCTCAAAAGAGATAGGGAGGTCGTTGGTCCCATGCCCGAGTTCGTTCCCGTAGGGAGGAAGCGTCAACGGTTGACCTTCGGTCGCGCCCGCGATTTGGTCGAAATTCCGGATATGATCGAGGTGCAGCGAGAGTCCTATCGCTGGTTCTATCAGGAATCGATCCATCCGGACGAGCGTGCAGAGCAAGGGCTCCAGGAACTTCTTCACGAGGTTTTCCCGATCGAAAGCTATGATGGAACCTTTGCGCTTGAGTTCGTCAAGTTCTTTCTCGACGAACCGAGCACGGAGGAAGAGGAAGCTCGTCAGAGAGACCTGACCTGGTCCCGGCCTATCCGGTCGACGATCCGGCTGGTCAACAGGAAGACGATGGAAATCAAGGAAGAAGAAATTTTCCTTGGCGACTTTCCTCTGATGACGAATCGAGGAACGTTCATCATCAACGGGACGGAGCGCGTCGTCGTCAATCAGCTCGCGAGATCCGCCGGGGTATACTTCACGAAGGACGAGCAGATTCCCGGACAGGAAGCCTATTCCGCGAAAATAATTCCTGACCGCGGCGCTTGGCTTGAATTCAGCCTTACACCGGGGGATATGCTCTCCGTAAACATCGACAACAGGAAGAAAATTCCCGTTACGATTCTTCTGAAGGCCTTCGGAGTCCGGAATAACGAAGAAATACTTTCCCGGTTCGACGCAAAAGAGATCGAGGTCGACCTCGATGAGGAAGAACTCAAGGGACGACTTACCGCGTCCGCAATCCACGATCAGGACGGCAATCTTGTCGTTGCAAAAAACGACAGGCTGACGAAGGAACACCTGGAAAAGATCGCTGCGCTCGGCCGCACGAAAGTGTCGGTCTGGGATATCGACAGCTCCATAGCGGCGACCATCGAGAAAGACCGGACGGCGAGCACGGACGAAGCCATTCTCGAAATGTTCCGCAGACTGCGTCCGAACGAACCGGCCCGGATAGAAAACGCCCGGGAATACATTTACAGTCTTTTCTTCGACACCAGACGCTACAATCTGGGACGTGTCGGACGCTACAAGATGAACCGTCGCCTCAACATTTCCGTCCCTGAAGACCAGCGGCTCCTCACCTTTGACGACATCAAAAGCATCATTCTCGGGCTCATCAACCTGAAGAACCCCGAAGCTCAGGATGACGATATCGATCATCTCGGAAACAGGCGTGTCCGGTCCGTCGGAGAGCTGCTCCAGAACCAGATCCGCATCGGCCTGCTTCGTATGGAGCGGATCGCCCGGGAGCGCATGACGACGATCCCGGATCTCGAAAAAGCCATGGCGCGGGATCTGATCAACGTCCGACCGATTGCCGCCGCCCTGCGTGAGTTTTTTGGGTCGGGGCAGTTGTCGCAGTTCATGGACCAAACGAATCCTCTCGCCGAAGTGACGCACCGCAGACGCCTTTCAGCGCTCGGTCCCGGAGGTCTGAGCCGGGAGCGGGCGGGGTTCGAGGCGCGCGACGTGCACTACACGCACTATGGCCGCGTATGCCCGATCGAGACGCCTGAAGGTCCGAACATCGGACTGGTGACGTCTCTTGCGACCTATTCGCTGCTGAACGAGTACGGATTCCTGATGACTCCGAGGCGGAAAGTTCTCAACGGACGAGTGACTGACGAAATCGTCTATCTCTCCGCCGATGAAGAGGACAATGCGTTCGTCGGGCGCGCGAACACGCCGCTTGCGCCGGACGGTACGATTCTCGAAGAAGAAAGCCACACGCGATACCGGTCGCTGATTGTGACCGTTCCCAAAGAAGAGATACAGTATCTTGACGTTTCGCCGAAGCAGATCGTCTCCGCTTCGACGGCGCTTATCCCGTTCCTGGAACACGACGACGCGAACCGGGCGTTGATGGGGTCGAACATGCAGCGGCAGGCCGTCCCCCTGATCAGTCCCGAGGCGCCTTTCGTCGGGACCGGGATGGAGCATCGTATCGCCAAGGATTCGGGGTCTTGCGTCGTGGCAAGTGAGGATGGCGTCGTCGACTACGTTGATTCGAGCACGATCATTATCCGATCGGACGAGGATGCATCGCGACGCAAGGAATACAAACTCGTCAAGTTCCGGAGATCGAACCAGGGAACCATTATCCATCAGAGACCCATCGTCTGGAAGGACGATCGCGTGCGCGCCGGAGAGATCATCGCCGACGGGCAGAGCGTCGATGACGGCGAACTCGCGCTTGGAAGAAACGTTCTTGTGGCCTTCCTCGCGTGGGAGGGATACAACTACGAAGACGCCATTCTTCTCAGTGAGCGTCTCGTAAAAGAGGACATGTATTCTTCCGTTCATATCGAAGAGTACGAAATCGAAGCCCGGGATACGAAGCTCGGACCGGAAGAGATCACCCGCGACATTCCGAACGTCGGCGAGGACGTCCTCAAGAATCTCGACGAAGAAGGAATCATCCGTGTCGGAGCCGAGGTCAACGCCGGCGATATCCTGGTTGGAAAGGTCACCCCGAAGGGGGAATCCGACCAGACGCCCGAGGAAAAGTTACTTCGCGCGATCTTCGGTGAGAAGGCCCGTGAAGTTCGGGATACATCGCTGCGCGTACCGCACGGCGCACGGGGGAAAATTGTCGCCGTGAAGAAGATGACGCGGGAAGACAACCCGGATGCCCTGAGTCCCGGGGTCAACGAAGTCGTCAAGGTCTACGTCGCGCAGCTTCGCAAGATTACGGTCGGCGACAAGATGGCCGGACGGCACGGAAACAAGGGTGTTGTCTCGAGAATCATGGCCGAGGAGGATATGCCGTACCTCCCGGACGGTACGCCGTGCGACATCGTGCTCAACCCGCTCGGCGTTCCGAGCCGCATGAACCTCGGGCAGGTTTTGGAAACGATCATGGGATTCGTCGCGGTCCAGAACGGATGGCATGTTGCAACACCGGTTTTTGAGGGAGCAAAGGAAGAGGAAATATTTATGCATCTCCGGGCCCTTTCGGATTCGAAATTTCCGGATCTTACGAGCGACGGAATGATCACGCTGTACGATGGGCGCACCGGAGTTCCGATGGAGAAAAAGGTCACTGTCGGATACATGTACATGCTGAAGCTCATCCACCTTGTCGACGACAAGATACACGCCCGTTCCATAGGGCCGTACAGCCTGATAACGCAGCAGCCGCTCGGCGGCAAGGCTCAGTTCGGCGGACAGCGCTTCGGCGAAATGGAAGTCTGGGCCTTGGAAGGCTATGGCGCAGCGAATATCCTTCAGGAGATGCTGACCGTCAAGTCGGACGACATCCGCGGACGACTCAAAACCTACGAACGCATCGTGAAGGGGCAGAACCTCTCGAAGCCGGGCGTCCCGGAAAGCTTCCGGGTTCTCGTCAAGGAACTGCAGGGGCTTGGACTGGATGTCGAAGTCAAGTACACGGACGGTACGATTGGAGAACTGGTCATGGAGGAAGACGAGGACGAAATGACGCATTTCACCTCGCGGCCTTCCTCTGTCGCCGCGAAGGAACAGGTTGCGGCGGAAGAACCGGCGGCGGAAACGGAAGAGGACGATATCGAGGAGCTTTCCGAAGAACTCTTTCACGGAGATCTCACCGTATTCCCTGAAGACGTCGAATCGGAGGGGGCAGACGAATAATGTCAAAACGGGAAATCATAGGTGTCCGGATCAAGCTGGCGAGTCCGGAGCGTATTCGTGAACTGTCGAGCGGAGAGGTCAAGAAGCCCGAGACGATCAATTACAGAACGTTGCGTCCGGAAAAAGACGGATTGTTCTGTGAGCGTATCTTTGGTCCGACGAAAAGCTACGAGTGCGCATGCGGCAAATACAAGCGAAGCGGGCCCAAATTCCGGGGCATCGTCTGCGACCGTTGCGGCGTCGAAGTGACGGACAACCGTGTCCGCAGGGAACGGATGGGACATATCGAGCTTGCCGCCCCGGTCGTCCATATATGGTATCTGCGCGGAATCCCGAGCCGTCTCAGCCTGCTTCTTGGATCCAGCACGAAGGATCTCGAGAAGGTCGTGTACTTTGCTCCGACGAGGCGTCTTGAAGAGGCGTACAAGATCGTTTCCGACGGTCGAAGGACCGACCTCGCCCGAAAGGGAGACGTCATTTCCGAGAAGGAAGTCAAAGTCCACGTTCACTACGACCCGACGAAGTTCAAGGCGGAAAAAGCCTACAAGGTCGTCTCTGTCAACGATATTCCCGTGCGTGAGGGGGATGTCGTCACCGCGCAGCAGCTGGCGCGCTACAAGACGGAATATGGCGACGATCTCTTCAAGGCGGAACCGGCGTTTGAACTCCAGTCTATTTCGGAAACGCTCCATTACAAGGTCGGGGATATTGTTTCCCAGTCCGAATATCAACGCCTTCTCGCACTTGAACTCGGCATAGATGCGAACCGGTGTATTCAGGGAAATCAGGAGGCGTTCATCATCACCGCCGCCGCCCGGCTCCCGTTCGCCAAGAACGATGTCCTTTCCGAGACGGAGCTGCAATCGTTCAGCCAGAAGTATCCCGCGCGTTTTACGGTGCAGCAGGAGAAGATCACCGTCGAGGATCCGTGCTACATCGTCATCGAGCAGGGCGTGTCGCCGTTTGCGGTCGCGGACATCATCCTCGAGCGTGAATACCGTCTCTGTTCCCTGTACGACAAGAAGTTCGAAGCGGGAATCGGCGCCGAAGGCGTGAAAACGCTCCTTGAACGAATCGATCTCGAGCTGCTTGCCGCCTCTCTGAGGGAAGAAATATCCGAGAGCACGGGGCAGAAAAAGCGGAAGCTCATCAAACGCCTGCAGGTGGCTGAAGATTTCCGCAAAAGCGATTGCCGTGCGACATCGATGATTCTGGAAGTGCTTCCCGTTATCCCGCCAGACCTGCGCCCCATGGTTCAGCTCGATGGCGGACGGTTCGCCACATCGGATCTGAACGACCTGTACCGCAGAGTCATCAACCGGAACAACAGGCTTCGCAAACTTCAGGAACTGCATGCGCCGGAAATTATCGTGCGCAACGAGAAACGGATGCTTCAGGAGGCCGTCGATGCTCTGATCGATAACGGCCGAATGGGGAAAGCCGTGCTAGGGGCCGGAAACCGTCCCTTGAAGAGCCTCACGGATCTTCTTCGCGGAAAAAAAGGCCGCTTCCGGCAGAACCTGCTCGGCAAGCGCGTGGATTACTCCGGCCGGTCGGTCATCGTCATCGGACCTCAGCTCAAGCTCTACCAGTGCGGATTGCCGAAGCAGATGGCGCTTGAACTCTTCAAGCCCTTTGTGATCCGGCAGCTTGTCGAACAGGGGCTTGCGCCGAACGTGAAAAGCGCCAAGCGCCTGATCGAACGCGGGCGGGAGGAGATCTGGGGGATTCTGGAAGAGATCATCCGGGACCACCCCGTCATGCTGAACCGTGCGCCGACACTGCACCGGCTCGGGATTCAGGCTTTTGAACCCGTCCTCATGGAAGGGAAGGCAATACGACTGC
>CALMZW010000097.1 GCA_937870605.1 uncultured Synergistaceae bacterium | reverse complement strand
CAACCGCCTGCTCGACTCCAACATGGAACCGCTGTTCATGGATCTGGCCGTCTCCGTCATGACCATGGCCGTCCTCACGGAAGCGAGCCGGCGTTCCATAGGCCTCCCGCTCACGATCCTGAGCGTCGTCTTCCTGGCCTATACGCGCTTCGGCCCATACTTCCCGGGGCTCTTCGCGCACCGGGGCTTCAACTGGGAGCGGATCATCGTCCGGATGGCGCTGACCGACGAGGGGATCTACGGCACGACCCTGACCGTTTCGGCGTCCTACGTCTTCATGTTCATCCTGTTCGGCTCGTTCCTGGCCGCGACGAAGACAAGCGAGTTCTTCAACGATTTCGCGATGGCGCTCGCGGGAAAATACCGCGGGGGCCCGGCGAAGGTCTCCGTCGTCGCCTCCGGCCTGATGGGGACGATCTCCGGAAGCGCGCAGGCGAACGTGGCCACGACCGGAGCGTTCACGATCCCGCTGATGAAGAAGATCGGTTTCTCGGACTACTTCGCGGGGGCCGTCGAAGCCGCGGCCAGCACGGGCGGAATCTTCATGCCGCCGATCATGGGCGCTTCGGCGTTCATCATGAGTTCGTTCCTCGGAATCCCCTACACGACGATCATGCTCGCGGGCTTCGCTCCCGCCTTCCTCTACTACCTCGGCATCATGTTCATGGTGGACCTGCGCGCCAAGAAGGTGGGCATGAAGGGGCTCCCGAAGTCGGAACTCCCCTCGCTCCGCGCCACCATGAAGGACAAGGGACACATGCTCTTCCCGCTGGCCTTCATCATGTACATGCTCATCACGGGGTACACGCCGCTCTATTCCGCAATGATGGGACTCCTGGCGATCATCGTCGTCTCGTCGCTCAAGAAATCGACGCGGATGAATTACAAGGCGTTCATCAACGCGCTCGATGACGGCGCGAAGAGTTCGGCGCCCGTCGCGGTCTCGTGCGCGGTGGTGGGATTCATCGTCGGCGCGGTCGGAATGACGGGGCTCGGGCAGGTGATCGCGATGAACATCATGCAGTTCTCGGGCGGGCATCTCTGGATCGCCTCCATCCTCTGCATGATCGCCTCGCTCGTCCTCGGCATGGGGCTCCCCTCGACGGCATGCTACATCGTCACGGCGACCATCGCGGCGCCCGCAATGCAGACGATGGGTGTCCCTCCGCTCGCGGCGCACTTCTTCGCGTTCTACTTCGGCACCATGTCGGGCGTCGTTCCGCCCGTCGCGCTGACGAGCTTCACGGCTGCGGGCCTCGCCGGGGCAAAACCGACGAAGGTCGCTCTGGTGGGACTCGCGCTCGCGTCCTCCGGGCTCATCCTGCCCTTCCTCTTCGTCTACAACCCGGTGCTGCTCCTGATCGACTTCAGCTGGCCCCTTTTCCTGCTGGATTTTTCCATCGCGGCGATCGGGATCTTCGCGCTCTCGGTTTCCTTCATGGGCATCTGGCGAAGCGCCATTCCGATGTGGGAGCGGGTTCTCTTCTTCGCCGCCGGCGTGGCGCTCGTGAACCCGGTCCGGGATTTCCGGTTCGCCGCCATCGCCGCCTTCTGCGCGCTTACGGCGCTGCACTGGGCATTGTCCCGACGTCGGTTGTCCCACGCGTGACAAACGCGCATCGCTGCAACGAGGAACGCCCCGGCCGAAGGCGGCCGGGGCGTTTCGCTTCTTCGCGTATCGTTACGGGCGCAACGCCGCCGCGAGGTCGCTGACGAGAGGGCCGAGACGGAGGCAGTCCCGGCGGACGACGGAGTCGATCACCTTCACGCCGTCGTCGGTTTCGAGGCGCATCGCCCCGAAGAAGAGCCCCGGCTTCCATGTCACGCTCCGTACGCGGTCAAGACGCAATTCGTTCTTCCTGTGGGTCAGGACTCCCTGTTTCAGGAAGAGAAGCCGCCTGTCCGTGACGAACAGAACCCACGTGTATTCGGCGAAGAGGCACCCTGTCATGCCGTGAAGCCGCTCCCCTTCTTCGAGGACGCCGGAAAGCAGGGCGGGTTCGTTGCGCCGCCGCCATTTCGGGTATTCGGGAACAAGAGCGAGCTGCTGAAGCACCCATTCGTCGTCGACGGGCATCGTATGCGCCTCCGTTGTTCAGACTCGGATCGTCCGCCCATCATACACGACCGCGACGAAAAAGTCCGGCTCCGACGATCCCGGAGACCTGTGCGCAAAGGCGCCTGTCCTTTCAGGATTTCTTCTCGGACGCCATCACCGAACGGTATGCGAAACAGAGTCCCTCGAAATCCCGCTCAATATCCACGGAATCACACGTTCCCCTGACCGCCGTCTTTTCCTGTTCCTTCGTCTCCATCGTCGTCACCTCCTCTGTCGATCCGCTATGCTTCGCTCCGGCTTCCGCGCATAAAAAAAGCCGGGTTCCCATGTGGGAACCCGGCCTGAGAGATCGGACCAACGACGCCTAGGCGTCGGCCCACCCCCGGGGTCCCACGCAACAACGCCAAAATGTAAAGGAGAAAACGGTTGTCTGCCCTGCCTTTTCGGAAACCCCTGGTCGCGCGATCATGTCGCACGCTCCTCCCCTTGCCCGGATTGCGGACGTTTATACCACCGCCATCCCGAAATGTCAATAGTTGGAATTTGTCGGCAAATCGGGAAGAAGGCTCCGCGCCGCGATCGGGGCGAAGCGACTCCTGCGATCTTCCCGCGCCGGGGCGGATTCCGTCCCGCCCTCACGCAAGCAGATGGACGCGCAGGATATTCAGCCCGATGCCGCACAGGACCACGCCGCCGAGAAATTCCACGGCGGAACCGGCCCGCTCCCCGACCGCTCCGGAGACGCACGAGGTCATCCGGACGCCGAGCGCGACGCCCGCGGCGCAGAGCAGCGCCGTAACGATCCCCGCCTCCACGGCGAGCGTCATCACCGACGCGCCGAGCGCAGCGAAGCTGATCCCGACGGCCATCGCGTCGATGGATGTTGCCAGCGCGAGCGTGAGCAGCGCAAGTCCCGTCGTCGGATCCTTCACGGAACACGTAGCCGCGTCGTGCGACCTCGACTCGCGGATCATGTTCAGGCCCACGAGCGCCAGCAACGCAAATGCCGCCCAGTGATCGTAGTCCGCGATGAGCGCCAGAAAGCGCTTCCCGAGAAAGGCCCCCGCGAGCGGCATGAAAAACTGGAACGCGCCGCACGCCGCAGCCATCCGGAACGCCGGACCGGCGCAGGACGACAATCGCGCGCCCGCCGACGGAAGACAGGCGCCGATTCCAAGGGACGCGGCGAACGCATCCATTGCCAAAGACCCCGCGGACAGAAAAATCTCGAACTCCTGCATGTGTTCTCCCTTCATAAAAAAAGCGAGACTCCGGCCCGCATGGGCCGAAGGTCTCGCTTATCGGTCGAACGCCGACGATCGAGCCAGGCTTTCGCCGGTCTGTTGACTCGATCCGGGAAGCTACTCCCCTTCGCGCGTATAGTGTACACTTCGAAGCGATGCGAAGGCAAGAATCCGGTCCTCCGGACGTCAGATCCTCGCCATCTATTTGCCCTTTCCCTGCTCTCAGCGTAAGATATTTTGGATACCCTGGAGAAAGTGAGGAATCCCGCATGTCGTTGCGAACGCGAATCCTGAGCATTACGGGAGCAATCGGCGTCATTTGCCTCGTCCTGTTGCTGTCGTTCTCGTCGTCGCTGCTCATGCGTTCGTTCGCGACGATGGACGATCGGGAGGCGCGCGAAAGCATGCGGCTGTTCCTGAACGTCATCCGGTCGGAGCAGCGGCACATGCAGACGCTTGTCGGCGACTGGGCTCCCTGGGACGACACCTATGAATTCGCCGAAGATCTCGGGGCCGAATATATCTCCGAAAACCTCTCGCTCCCGACGCTTCAGAACATCCGGGCGGATCTTTTCGTCATTGTCTCGCCGCAACGGGATATCCGGTACTCGATCATGATGGAATCGACCCGCAACCGGCTTCGCCCGCTGACGTCCCGCGAGGAGCGGGATCTTCGCGAATACGTGTCCTTCATCAGCGCGCGCGACGCGGATTTTCGATCTTCGGGCTTTCTCGCCATCGGCGGCGAAGCGTTCTTTTTCGCGTCTCAGGCGATCCTGAACAGCAACCTTCAAGGACCGTTCCGCGGAACGCTCGTTCTCGGCCGGCGCGTCAGCGCGGAACGCGACACGATGGCGGCCATCACCGGCCTCCAGGCGGACGTCCTCCCCCCCGGAAAAGACGGCCCGAATTTCGACGATACGAGACTTGTCCGAAGAAAGAACGGCGTCATCGACGCGACACATACGCTTTCCGATCCTCTGGGACGTCCGGCGCTGCTTTTGTCCGTTCACGTTCCGATGCGCTTCTCGTCCGACGGGATGCAGACGATTCTGATTCTCGCCGCGGGCATTCTCCTGACGGTCCTGCTGGCGGCCCTGTCCGGCGTCTTTCTGCTCCTGCGCTTCGTGTCATCCCCCGTCCAGCGGCTCCGGGAGCTCTTCGAGAGACTGGAGCTCGACGCGCGCGTCGACGCACGCATCGACGCGGCGGAAGGGGAGGAGCTCGATGCCCTCTCACGATCCGTCAACGCGTTGCTGGATACTATGGAAACCATCTTCCGGAACGGTCCGGTTCCGATGCTTCTCACGGACGCGAAGGGGCATATCGTTGAGGTGAACATCGCCGCCGAACGGATGCTCGGACGCGACCGCATGGTTTTGCGCGGCGCGACGCTTTCCTCCTATCTGTCGAAGAGCACGGCCCGGAACATGAAGAATATCACCGAAAAGACGACGATCAGCGGATCGCTGATCCGGTCGAACGGCGCGGAACTCCCCGTCGAGATTCAAATCGCCCCCTTCGAGGCGGGGACGCGCCCGATATCGATGATCACCGTCCGGGATCTCACGGAGCAGATCGGGATGGAGCAACAGCTGGCCCGGATGACCTACACCGACGCGCTGACCGGACTGCCGAACCGCGCGATCTTCATCGAGGAGCTGGAAGCGTCGCTCGCGATTCCCGACTCCGCCCGCAAAAGCCTCGCCGTCCTCGTCCTCGATATCGACCGCTTCAAGTCCCTGAACGAAATCGTCGGCCCCAAGGCCGCGGACGCAGCGCTCCGGCAGATGAGCGCCCGGCTCCGGTCGATCCTCGCTCCGTCCGACGTTCTCGCGCGCTGGGGCGGAGACGAATTCGCCATCCTGGCGCGTTCTCTCTCGGGCGGAACGGACATGGAGGTTTTCCTGCAGAAGATCAAAGCCGTCATCGAGACCCCTTCCGCGCTCGGCGACTACACGACGGTTCCGAGCGCCTCGATGGGCGTCGTATGGGATCTCTCCCGTTATCGCGACGCCGGGAGCGTCCTCGGGGACGTCGATTTCGCGCTCGCGCGCGCCCAGGCGGAAGGAACCGGACACACGGTCGTCTTCGACCCGAAACAATTCGGGAAACGCGTCAATCCGCTGACGTTCGAGGACGAGATTCTTCGCGCCATCGAAGCGCAGCACCTCGTCGCACACTATCAGCCCATCGTCGACCTCGAGACGATGAAGATCGCCGGATTCGAGACCCTCGCGCGGTGGAAACATCCGGAACGCGGCGTCATCCTTCCGGCCGAGTTCATCCCCGTCGCCGAAGAGACCGGACTCATCGACCGGATCGACCGAATCATGCTCATTGACGCGTGCATGCAGCTGACGCGATGGAGAGCCCTTCCCGGAGGCGCCGACATCTTCGTGTCCGTCAACATCGCGGCGTCGGAATTTCTCCGTGAGGACTTCGCGGAAAAGACGATCGGCGCCGTCACGGCCCTCGGCGCGCCGCCCGACGGAATCGTCCTGGAAATAACGGAGAACACGCTCCTTCACGACATGGACGCCACGGCCGCAATAATGGAACGCCTGAAAAAAGCCGGACTGCGGGTGGCGCTCGACGATTTCGGCGCGGGCTACTCGTCTCTCCGGTATCTGAACCGCCTGCCGGTCGGGCTCGTGAAGATCGACCGCACGTTCATCCGCGCGCTGCCCGACTCGACGAGCGACACGGGCGTCATCCGCGCCGTCATCTCCATCTCCCGCAATCTGAACATGGACTCGCTCGCGGAAGGGATCGAGACGACGCAGCAACTTCTGTGGCTCCGGGAGAGCGGATGCCGTTACGGTCAGGGATTCCTCTTCTCGCACGCCGTGGAGCCGTCGGCCGCGGCGGCGTTCGTCGGCCGCACGCTGACGACGCCCTCTCAGGCGTAGGCTTCGGAGTAATACACGACCGCGCTTCCCGTTTCGTCCCAGAGCAGCAGGGCCGCCAGCGGTTCGCGTATCCGGACGCTCGTGCGGACCGGCGTCAGCGTTCCTTTCGGCGTATCCAGGAGAAAGAGCGTGTAACGGTTGCGGTCCAGCGTCCGGAACTCCTCCCGGCGCGCGGACAGTTCGCCGATCGGTCGTTCCTCGATGGCGGCCGCAGTGAGAAGCGGCGTCCATTGTTCCCGGTCGGCGTCGCCGAGAAGCTCCAGGATCTTCGGCGGAAGCGGCGTTTGCGGTTTCGTTTCGTCCGTCGTCGTTTCGATCGGAGGCTCCTGCCCTGACGCGGCATGGTCCGCTTCCGCCGGAAGCGGCGCGGCGACGACCGTCCCGGGCGCGGGCGGGACCTCTTCGACGAACACCTTCCCCGTGGTGAGATAATCCTTCAGACTCGGCCGTCTTCTCGCCATCACACGGACCTCCGCTTCCCCGCAGCGTCTTTCGGAAAAACGCGTTCCAGAAACTCGCCGGCGAGCCGTTCGTAGTCCCGCGCCCCGTTGCAGCCCGGGTCGTACGCGAGGACGGACATTCCGGATCCGCTCGCCTCGACGATGCCGATGCACTGGCGGATGGTGCTGTCGTAGAGGACGTCTCCGAAAAAGTTGCGGACTTCTTTCTGAACTTCGCGGTTCATGATGATCTTCGGATTGTGCCGCGTGAGGATCACGCCGCCGACGGTCAGTTCCCTGTTCAGGCGCTTCCGGAAGAGCTGCACCGTCCTGGTGAGCAGCCGCAGTCCCGCGAGGCTGAAAAACTCGCTCTCGAGCGGCACAAGGAGTTCGTCCACGGCCGCGAGGACATTGCGCGTGAAGAGGCCGAGCTGGGGAGGGCTGTCGCAGAAGACCACGTCATACGCATCGGCGGGGATCGACGCGAGGGCGTCCCGGAGCAGCGTATCCCTGCCCGGTTCGCTCTCGAGCTGCAACTCCGCGATCGCGAGGTCCAGGCTGCTCGGAGCCACCCATACGCCTTCGCGCTCCGCCGCGATATCCGCAAGCGCGGCGTCCCCGGTCAGAAAGTCGAAGATGTACCGTTGCTCCTGCCCAAGCGAGATCCCGAACCCGGCCGTCAGGTTGCTCTGGGGATCGAGATCCAGCGCTGCGACACGCAGCCCCTTTCGTGCGAGCGCAACCGCCAGATTCTGGCAGGCGGTGGTCTTTCCGACCCCGCCCTTCAGGTTGCAGAAACCGATGACCTTCATCGCCCCACCTCCCGACTCCATTATACGGACGAATACGGGCTCTTCAAGTGAGAAGAAACGAAATTCGCCGATGTGGAGTACAATACAGGTATATCCATCCGAAGGAAGGGAGGAATCATCATGCTCGACGTGGCGCAGTACCTGTCGGTGGGAAAGACGGCCGAAGTCAGAAAGATGATATCCGAGGAAGACACTGTGGGAAACAGCTCTCCCGCTCTCAACCAGCTCCTTTCCACCCCGGCGTGCGTGTCGCTGATGGTCCGGGCCACCATGGAAGCGGTTGAAGGAGACCTGCCGGAGGGATACATCACCGTCGGAAAGAGCCTCTGGATCAATCATCTGATGCCGACGCTCATGGGAACGTCGATCTCCGTGCGCGCGACACTGACGGAAATATCCGGCAACCGGCTCGTCGTGGACGTCGTCGCGACGGATTCGCTCGGAGAGGTCTTCAACGGACGGACGGAACGCGTCGTCGTGAACCGCATCGGCCTCATGGACCGGGCCGCGGAGCGCGCGAGGGAGCTGAAGGAGTTTCGCGACAGGCAATAGGCGACAGGCCGAGGAGACGCAAAGGGGAGCCGAAACGGGCTCCCCTTTTTGAATATCCGAGCTCCTGGCGGCGCGGTTCTCCCCGATCACCTCTTCGAATCGTCGTCCGAGAGGCCGTTCTCGCGTTTCCGGGCGCTCTTGAACGCGTACATCCGTTCATCGGCGATGTTGATCAGCGTCATCAGGGAATCGCCGTCCTCCGGACGGCACGCGATGCCGTAGTCGGCGAGGACGCGGAACGTCGCGTCGCCGGGAACCGCGAGTTCCGAAACGGCCTTCGCCGCCCGTTCCAGTCCGGCCCGGCACTGATTCGGCGTGGAATCCGGGAAACAGACGATGAATTCGTCCCCTCCGTACCGCCCGACGAAGTCCGTATCCCGAAGCGTTCCCACAAGAATCCGGGCGACGCTGACCAGGACGTCGTCGCCCGCCGCGTGCCCCAGGAGGTCGTTCACGCGTTTGAAGTTCCCCAGGTCCACGATCGCGACGCCCGCATGCCCGCCGTACCGGTTCATTCGGCGATCCTCCTCTTCGAGCTTCCGGATCATGTACCTCCGGTTCCACACGCCGGTGAGCGGATCCTCCCACGCCTCCTTCTGGCGCGCGAGGATGAACTCGTTGAGCGCCCAGAACCCGGAAATATGGTCCGCCAGGATGAAGGAAAGCTTGATGTCGTCGTCGCTCATCCCTTCGTCTCTCGCGACGCTCAGGACGCCGTAGAACTGTTCGCCGAGCGAGATGGGGATCGCGAGGCTGTGCTTTTCTCCGTTCGCGTTCGAGCGCATCGCTTCGGATCGGGAGTCGAAAGCCTCCATCCGGAGCGTCCCGTCTTCCGGCGTTCCGGCGCGTCCGGCCTCGGTCGGCGCGGCGTCGCGCCCCGAAGCCGCCGAAAGCATGGACGCGTACCGGAATCCGAAATCCTTCACGAGCGCCGCGGTGACGTCCCGCGCCATGTCTTCGTTGTTCCGTTCCGTCATGACGAGCTGCACCAGCTCGTGCAGGGACTGGAGCTGGATGGCCTTCCGGCCGAGAAGATCCCGCGCGTCCCGCTCGTCGAGATGCAGCGCGATATACGAGGCCACGATGGAAAGCAGCTCTTCGTCGCGGACGCCGAAGGCGTCTTCCAGTCCGCTGTCCAGCGCGACGATCCCCCACGGAAATTCGCGGGAGGAGACCGGAACGACGAGCATCGAGCGGACGCCGGGATCGTGCGGCACATAGTCCGGATCGACGGTGACGTCGCCGACCCGTTCGATCCGCTTTTCGCGGAACGCGCGGCCGACGATCCCGAGCCCTTCCCTGAGGAAATGCTCCTGCTCGTATGTTTCGGAACGTTTCCCGCTGTCGTAGACGTCGAAACGCTCTCCGCGCCGCGCCGTGTGGAGGACAAGGATCAGCCCGCGGTAGTCGAAGACCTCGCGGAGGGATTCCTCGAGGATCGCGTACAGCTCCGACGAGTCCGTGCACCGGCCGAACTGCGAGAACGTGTTGAAGAGGACACGCTGGCGCAGCGAATACAGTTCGAGCTCCCGGCTCTTGTCCCGAAGCTCTTCCTCCATCTTCCGTCTCATGTCGACGTTCGAGTTCGTCCCGATCATTCGGACGGGCGTTCCCTTCCGGTCCCGTTCGACGACCTCGCCCCGGGCCAGAACCCACTGCCACCGGCCGCCGGCGTTGCGAACCCGGTACTCCGCCACGAAGAGCCCCCCGTCGGCGTAATGGTTCCGAAGCGCGACCTTCACGACCGGAAGGTCGTCCGGGTGAATCCGGCCGAGCCACGCGTCGAAATCCGGGGTGATCTCCCCGGGCGCGAATCCGAACATAGTCCCGAAGTTCTCGCTGAAAAAGACCCTTCCGGTCCGGATATTCCAGTCCCAGAAGCTGTCCCCGGCCGCCTCCATGCTGAGCCGGAGGCGGATTTCGTTTTCACGGATCCGGTGATCGGACAGTCGCCGGAAAAAGAGAAAGGACATCGCGAGGAGCAAAAGGATGAAGAGCGTTCCGGTGAGCTGGAGGCGGATGCGCATGGTCCGGTTGGGGGCCTCGATCTCCTCGATGAATGTTGACATCGTCACCGTCAGGTTCACATTTCCGAGCGGAACCGAATTCCATGCCGCGATCTTCCGGGAGAGGGTTTCGCCCGCCTCGCCGATTCGAAAGCGGGCCCTGTAGGAGCCGGTTCCCTGCATCTCGGTCAGCTGCCGCCGGTTGAAGGTCATATAGTCCTCGTCCTCGATAAACTCCCCGGAGAACACGTTCCGTCCGATCAATTCCGGCAGCTGGTGATAGAGGATGGTTCCGTACCCGTCGGTCAGGAAGGCCGTTCCATAGGCGCCGAAGCGCATCGCCGAGATGACGTCGTCGATCGTGTCGCGCAGGTCGTAAACCGCAGCCAGCGTTCCGATGAGATCGGCGCCCGAGAAGACCGGAAAGAGCATGACGATGAACTGCGTCTCCGTGGACGCGGATATTGGAGGAACGAACGGGACGCGCTGCCCGGACGGCATATTGCGCCCCCCGTACAGGGCGATCCGATCGCGCGCGATCTCGGTGAGCCGTTCTCCGCGATGCGTCGAATCACAGACGTGCAGCGATTCGCCGGAAAGCCCCGCGTACAGCAGACTGCTCACGCCGGGGTGCGTCCGACTGGATACGTTCATTCTGTCCCTGAGATCTTCCGGGGAGGCCCTTCCCCTCACAAAAAACGGAATCGTATAGGAGGCAAGGATCTCGCACTCGTGAATGACGGCATACAGACGCGCCTCGAGGACATCGGCGGCGAATCGGGTCTGAAGGACCTGTTTTTCGGAGAAGGCGCGGAGGTTGTCTTCCGAGGCGTTGCGGTACAACGTCACCGTTATCCGGGCGTAGACGGCGGACGCGATCGCGATGAGGATCGCGAATAACACCGCGAGCCTCCATCGCGTTTCTGTCGGAAAGAACGTATTCTCCCGTTTCAGGGCGTCCGGGGACATGTGCGCGTGTCCGGGGCGACGGTATCCGCCGAAGTCAGAGGTGCTGTTTTCCGGTCATCCGCTCCGCGGCGAGGGCCAGGATGACGATCCTGTCCAGCCCGTCCGGTCCGAAGTCGACAGGAGCGTCCGCACCGGCGGCGGCGCGCATGACGGCCTCCATTCCGCGCCGTTTTCCGTCCGGATCCGCAACTTCGCGAACGGAGCCGTAGACCATCGCGGACCGGTAGTTCATGCTGAACGCGCAGGCCCGGCTTCCGCGCACGAGGGAATGATCGGCGACGATCGTCGCGCAGGCGCGGGGGTTCGCGCGCAGGACGTCCAGTTTCCGTCCGGTGAGGGCGCAGTGCATGTAGAGCGTTCCGTCGGCGTAGCCGTAGTTCATAGGAACGACGTACGGCTCTCCGCCGTCGCACAGACCGAGGAAGAGCACGCTCCCCGCCCGTATGATATCCTCTATCGCGGCGATATCGGCGATTTCCCGTTCCTTGCGTCGCATCGGCCGATCCATGTCCATTCCCTCCCGACGTCACGAGAAATGAGGTGCGAATCATGCGATTTCCGAAAATCCATATCGTTTGTATTGTACTGCTAACGATCATCGCCTTCCACCGCCCGGCGCAGGCCGCGGCGCGGGAAGAGCGGTGGGGGGAAGCGGTCCCGGGGGTGCTGACGTCGTTCCGGCCGCGCGGAAACGATGTCGCGCTCACGTTCGATGTATGCGGCGGGCCGAAGGGAAGCGAACTCGACCGGAAGCTCGTGAACTTTCTTCTCTCGCGACACATCGCGGCGACGTTCTTCATCACCGGCAGATGGATCCGGTCGAACCCGGACGACGCGGCCTTTCTCGCCTCCTGTCCCACGTTCGACATCCAGAACCACGGCATGAACCACCGCCCCGCGTCGCTCTCCGGCCGCCGCGCATACGGCATCGCCGGGACGGCTAACCGAAAGGAGCTGCTTGCCGAGGCCGACGACGCGGCCCGGCTCATCCGCGCCCTCACGGGCGGAACGCCGCGCTTCTTTCGATCCGGAACCAATCACTACGAGGAAGCGGCCGTCGCCGTGTTGCGAAAACACGGGTACGCCGCCGCCGGATACAGCGTCCTCGGAGACGCAGGGGGCACATGGTCCCGGCGTCGCGTGAAGGAAGCCCTTCTCGCGGCCCGTCCGGGCGACATCGTGCTCCTTCACGCGAACCGTCCGGCGCGCGGCACGGCTGAAGGCGTCATCGACGCCGTTCCGGAAATGCTCGCAGCGGGAGTTCGCTTCGTTTCCCTTTCCGACGCGGTCGCGACTCCGTCCGAATGAGCGTCGTCCCGTGACGCAGCCGTGCGTTGCGATGCGCCTCAGCGAAACGCGACGCCCCGCGCGGACGCCGCCTCGCGATCGTCCCGCCGCCGTTCCAGGTCTTTTCGGGCTTCGTTCACGATCTGCAGCGGGGACATGTTCCGAAGGATCCCCGTGACGCCGAATCGCATCGAGGGAACGACCCGCTCCGCTTCGAGGCGCGACGCCAGTTCCTTTCGGAACGTCGCCATAACCTCACGCCCTCCCCGCATGCCGCCGACGCCGAAGAGCAGGATCGCCAGTTCGCCGTCTCCGCTCCGCACGATCGGATCGAGGCTTCGGAGACAACAGGAGCATGCGTGTTCGAGGCAGCGGCGAAACCTGGCATCCGGAACCGGCGACGGCGATATCCGAAGAACGCCCAGCGCGCAGTCGAAGTCCACAGGGCCCGGAAGATACCCGTTGTCCGACCACATCCCGTCGAGATACCGGAGATCCGGCAGGCCGGTCGCGTCGTCGAACACATCGCCCGGGACGGCCCCGAATATCCGGGGGTCGGGCGCGACGCACTCGATGAAAAACAGCGCGCCGTCCGGCATGTACACGGCGCGAATGTCCATTGTGAGCCGTTTCGACAATCCCCCCTGCCCCGACAGGTCGAGCGTCCGTTCCGTCATGACGTCGCGCCGCCGGGCCGCTTCCATGAGCTGCTCGTGATCCTTCCGACCGAGCAGAAAGCCTCCGGGAACCATGCTCTCCATTTCGAGCAACGCCCGGGACGAAGCGTATCCGAGCGCCTGCGCCAGTCCGGCGCTCGCCCGCCACAGCGTTCCTTCGTTCGAAAGCCGGAACGCGACGAATCGGGAGCCGGCGGACTCGTCGTCCTGATCCTTCCTGTCGCCGAACAGCCTGATATCGGAGATGCTCCGCAGGACTTCCAGGGTCCGTTCCCGGATCTCCGCCTCAAGTTGCTCGTTCAGTCGCTCGAGTGACCGCCGCTGTTCGGCCATCGCCTCCAGACGGAAGTCCCCCTCGAGCGACGCCGCATGGAAGAGCAGGGCCAGTCCGCCGAGAACGATCAGGAACACCTGCGTCACGACGATCGATGTCTCGAAGGGGTAGACGGCGTAGGGACCGCGCCCGAAGAACGAACCGGTCAGGGAGACGACAGCGGAAAAGGAGAGGACATCGATAAAAAAGATCGTGCCGAACCGGAACGCCGCCCAGAGAAGGAAGGGGGCCAGAAGGAACGGAAGGGGGTATTCCGCGAGCCGGCTCGGGATGGTCTGACCGAAAACGCCGAGGCACAGGACGCTGAAGAGCGCGACGAAAAGGCTCGCCTCGACCGTAAAGGTCGTCTTTCGTTTGCGGTCGCCGCCGAGCAGCGCGATCATCGCGGGCGCCAGGATCACGACACCCGTCAGATCGGAAACGACCCAGCCGACGAACGTGTGGATCTGCCGGATTTCGGGCGGGATCCCCAACAACCCGAACGCCGCCCCGAAAAGCGCCGGCGACAGTCCGGCCGAAAGCAGGAAAAACGTCATTGCGGAGAGGCCGCCGAACAGGCCTCCTTCGCTTCGTTTCCACAGCGCGATCCGGACGCCGAGCGCGGATGTCCCCGCTCCGACCGCTGCGGACAGGGCGCCGAAGACGGTCAACGACTCGGGAAGCATCAGATTGCCCGCAAGGTTGACGAGCAACAGGACGGGCCAGGCGCGAACGCCGAGCAGGTACAGGACGCCGACGCCCGCCCCCGTCGAGAGCCACAACGGCGAGTATCCGCCTCCCAAAGCGGCGAGGCGATACGAGAAGAGCGCCGACAACACGAATAGTCCAACCGCCGCTGCGTTTCGGTACGTTCGCACGTATACGTCTCCGATCCCGATGAATCGTTGCGTCGTCTCTCCCGATTTTTATGGAGGCCTTGTGCGTCTATAGTAAATTAAAAGTCCTGAAAAGAAAACACTCGAACCGGTCACGCGACAAATGGGGACGGACTCTCTGGACATTTCCGGAGTCAGACGCTATTGTTTTTCGGTATGGATTCACCTTTCGAAGGAGGGCGACGTGTCCGTGCGAACGATCCTCGATCACTGGAACAACGATCCCGAAATGGCGACGCTTCTGCACCGCGCCGGATCCTCCATCGAAACCGTCGTCTCGCTGCAGGACTCGCGCGAGTCGCAGGACCGGATAACGGTCAAACGGCTGCGCCAGGAGTTGAACGCGCTCTACTGGACGCTGGCGTCGCGTCTTCTCGAGAACCGCGCCTCCGAAGAGCCGGAGCGCCTGACCTTCGACGAAAACGAGCGACTGTTCCTCGATACGGGCTTCCTCTCCGAGGCGCTCGCCCCGGCGCCCGAAGGGGCGGCGGAATGGATCCGGCAGGACGCCCCGCTCGGACTCTTTCAGATCTATACGTTCAGCGACTATCTCGCCGAACTCTATTCCCTGGTCAATGACCGCCCCGCGCCGAACGACCGGAGCGGGTACACGGCGCTCACCCGGATTTCCGCGTTCGAACGCCGTCTGGACGCGCATCGCCAGCGGTTGCAGTTTTTCCTCAACGGCGTCCTCGCAAAGTGCTCGGGAATCCGGCCGGACGAAGTGCGCGCGCTCGCGGAGCATCTCTCGTCGTCCATCGGCGGATACACCGAGGTCGCGATGCGGACCCGCAATTTCCGGGAGAGCGAGGGGGACGCGCGGCAGCAGATGTCCGTGGAGCACAAGCAGTTCCACGACGCGGAGATCCAGCTCACGATCCTTCTGCGCACGGCCGTGGAGAGCGGCGCGCTCGACGAGGCGGAAACGAAGCGGGTCCTCGCGATGCTCGAAGCGGGCAAGAACTGCGCGCGCGATCTCGTCTTCATCCGGAGGGAGCTGTCCCGATGGGAATTCCGGACGCGGAAGTTCCGCGACGCGTACGCGAAGGAGGCGCAGGCCGCACGCAGGGTCGCGATGCGGACCGCGCTCGAGACGAAAAAGGAATACGTGGAACTCACGGCGAAGAGCGCCCGGCTGGAGCCGTCGCCCCTCTGCGACAAGGAAACGAAAGTCGTTCCCCTCAGAACCGTGGGAGAGCTTCTCGACAAGCTGTCGAACGCCGATTTCGGGATGTTTTCGGTCGCGCGCGTGCGAATGTACGGCATTCCCCGCGTCATCCTCGTCCCGGGACGGGGCTACGGCACCTACGACTGGAGCGACAACACGCTCCTGCTCCCCATCATGCCCAACTACAGCGCGGATCGCAGCATCTCCTACGCGCTCGGGACCTTCCGCTGGGACAGCGACGAGGACCGGGACATCAAGAACGGGTACGAACTCATCCCCGACAACAAGGGGAAATCCATCGTCGACCTCGGGCAGTCCTTCTACAAGGACTACTACCTCTGGCTCACCAAGGAGCAGCAGGGGTACCGCATCCTCCCCCGCCACACGCACAAGGCCTTTCTTCAGATCTTCGCGCAGAAAGTCGAGGAGTAGATTCCCCTACTCCTCCCTCTGCTTGCGGAACGTCGCGAGAATCGCGTCCGCCGAGCGGCGGATGTCGTCGTCCGTCGTCGCCCAGCTCGAAACGGAGATCCGCATCCCCGCCGCGCCATGCCAGTTCGTGCCCCCGGCCCAGCAGGTTCCCTCGTCCTGGACGGCCGCAACGACGCGTCGCGTAAAGGCGTCCGCATCTCCGCTCCGAGGCAGGAAACGCGCCACGACCTGGTTCAGCACGACGCGATTCATGATCTCGACGCCGTCCTCCGCATCGAGAAGCTCCGCCATGAGCCGCGCCTGACGGCAATTCGTCCCGACGAGATCCGCAACACCCCTGCGTCCGATGGACAGAAGCGCCGCATAGAGCGGGAAGCCCCGCGCGCGCCGCGACGATTCCGGAACCCAGTGGTTCGGCTCGCGCACCTCGCCCTGCGTCCGGACGTAATACGGGGCCTCGATCGTCATGCTCGCCCGGTGCGCCGCGGTGTTCGCCACGATGGCCAGCCCCGAGTCGTACGGGACGTTGAGCCATTTGTGGGCGTCCGTTGCCCACGAATCGGCGCCCGCGACGCCCCGCGTCAGGGCCTTCAGCCCGTCGCACGCGGCCGCCCACAGGCCGAAGGCGCCGTCGACGTGCACCCAGCAGCCGTGTTCTTTCGCGATCGGGATGATCTCGTCGAACGGGTCGAAGGCGCCGGAGTTGACGTTCCCCGCCTGCGCGCACACGATCGCGGGCCCGGAAACGCCGGACAAAATCGCTTTCAGCGCCGAAGGACGCATCCTCCCCTGGTCGTCCGCGTCCGCGAGAAGCATCCGGTCCTGCCCCAGCCCCAGCATCCGCACGGCGGCGAAGAGCGTGGCATGCGCCTCTTTTCCGGCGATCACGGTCACGGCGGGCGCCCCGAAAAGCCCCTTTCGTTCGACGTCGTGGCCGACATCCCGGAGCACCTGATGGCGGGCCGCCGCGAGGCAGGTGAAGTTCGCCATCTGGCAGCCGGTCACGAAGCCGACGCCCGCGCCTTCGGGCAGCCCGAGAAGCGACAGAACCCACCCCGCGACGACCTCCTCCACCGCGGCGGCGGCCGGTGACGAAACGGCCAGAACGGCGTTCTGGTCCCACGCGGTCGTCATGACGTCCGCGGCGACCGACGCGGGAAGGCTGCCTCCCGTAACGAAGCCGAAGTACCTCCGGCCCGCGGACGCCACAAGGCCCGGACCGGCTCCGCGGACAAGCTCGTCAAGCGCATCCTTCGCTCCGGCGCCCTCTTCGGGCAGATCGCGCGACAGGAGACGCAGACACTCGCCGTACGAGGCAGTCGCTCCGACATGCCGTTCGCCGACGCCTTCGAGATACTCCCCCGCAAGGGACGCCGCATACGCCAGAAGATCCTTCACCCAACCCGCTCCTTCCGTATCGTCACCCGAGGGCGACGTCGAGAATCATCATCGTCGTAAAGCCCACCATCACGCCCATCGTCGCCATGTCGCCGTTCCCGCCCCGCTGCGACTCCGGGATGACCTCCTCCACGACCACGAAGATCATCGCCCCGGCGGCATAGGCCAGCGCGAACGGGAGCAACGGCCGGGAGTACGAGACGAGAACCGCGCCGAGCACGCCGAAGAACGGCTCGACGAGCCCGGAGAGCTGCCCGTAAAAAAAGCTCTTCCACTGCGAGAGTCCCTCGCGCCGGAGCGGCATCGCCACGGCGATGCCCTCGGGGAAATTCTGGATCCCGATGCCGAGCGCAAGCGCGACGGCTCCCGCCAGGGACGCCGACGGGATGCCGTAGGCCACTGCGCCGAACGCGACGCCGACGGCCATCCCTTCGGGGATGTTGTGCAGCGTGATGGCGAGGATCATCAACGTCGTCCGCTTCCACTTCGTCGGCAGACCCTCCGCGTCCGCCGCCGGAAATCCGAGGTGAAGATGCGGCATCAGGCGGTCGATGAGGCGAAGCGACATGCCTCCCAGCATGAAGCCGACGGCCGGAGGCAACCACGACGGATACCCCAGCTCGGCAGACATCTCGATCGCCGGGGACAGGAGCGACCAGTAGCTCGCCGCGATCATCACCCCGGCCGCGAAGCCGAGCATGACGTCAAGCGCCTTCTGCCCCGGATCCCGGTGCAGAAAGACGACGGCCGCCCCAAGGGCGGTCATCCCCCACGTGAAAAGCGTTCCGAGAAGCGTTTGTACAGCCGGAGACATGGCGCCGAAGCCGAAATCCATCCCGTTCCCCCCTGCGGTATCGTCTGTTCGACGCACCCACTCTACCAGAAAAAACGGCTTTCAGGAAAGGTCGTCGCGCCAGAGCGGCAGCGTCGAACAGCGCGGGCCGCCTCCGCCCTTGGTCAGTTCGTCGGCGTCGACCGCGACAACCTGGATGCCGCCGCGTTCGAGCGCACGGATCGTCGCGATGTTCCGGTCCCAGATGCAGACCTTTCCCGGCTCCAGATTCACCGTGTTTCCGCCCGAGCCGGCCCGCTGCTCCGCGAACGCCACGGCCTCGCTCTCGTCCCCGCCGACCTTGATGATCCGGATCGCGTCGAGCTTCAGCACGCGCTTCAGGGTGTCGAACAGCGAATCCTCCCGCCTGATCCGGATCCGGCCTCCCCTGCCGGGCGTGAGGTGGAGGACGGTCAGCTTCCGCTCCATGTAGGGAAAGAAGAGAAACGCGTCGCGGTCGATCATGTTCAGGAACATGTCCATGTGGACCGACAGGCCGATATTGTCTTTCTCGCTGAGTCGCGGGTTCTCGAACATCAGCGCGATGACGTCCGTGACGTCGCCCTTCGCCATCGTCCGCTCCGCGAGCTTTTCGATCGCGTCGGGCCGCGTGCGTTCGTTGATGCCGATCACGACGCAGCTCGGGCTGTAGCAGTGCACGTTGCCCCCCTCGATCGGATCGTCGTCGCCCGGATCCTCGCCGTACCACGCGGGCGCGGAGAGGGAGGCGAAGAGCGGGTGGCGCCGGAAGATCGCGCGGTAGCACAGCGGCTCCTTCTCCCGGTCCCGGTTGTGCATCCGGCAGAAGACGATCCCATCGCCGACCACGGCGACGGGATCCCGCGTATAGAGCACGTTGGACATCGGGAAGAGCGCCCATTGCGACAGGGGGTTCGCGAGGTCCGAAAGCGACGCGGCGTTCGTGCGTTCGTTGAGTTCGTCGACCGTCATCCCGAAGAAGAGCGTTTCGACGAGAACCGATGGAACGAGCCCGGAGAGGTATTCCGCGAGCGCCTCCAGAGTTCGCGGCGCAAGAAACCGCCGCTCCGTCTCCGCGATGGACGCGACGAGCCGCGTCTTCACATCGGGATCGGCGAGGATATCGCCAGCGCGAGGTATTACCGGGCCCTCAAGAAGACCAAGATCCTCATCAACTACGAAAAGGAACTGATGGAGAATGTACGGAAATCCGCTTAACGCCTACCAGAAGACCGCGAAAAACACCATGTCGGGCCGCGAACTCGAGGCCCATGCCCTGACCAGCGCCGCCATGAGGCTCAAGGAATTCCAGACGAAGTG
>CALMZW010000096.1 GCA_937870605.1 uncultured Synergistaceae bacterium | reverse complement strand
CGACGTCCGCTTTCGGGACGGAAGCCATCATGCGTTGCCGGGCCAGCTCCCGCTGCGTCTGCCGGATCTTGCTCTTGAGCATCGGGTCGCCTTCATCTGCTTGTACTCTTCCTTGATTTCCTGCTTGCTCATCCGGATGGACCGCTCGAACTCCCATCGCTGATAGGCATAATCGAAGAGAGCGATGACCAGAAGCAGAAAGGCGAACCTCGCACACAACGACCAGACGCGATCGAAAATCACGCCGATTCCGGCGTCGATCGGATACCGGATGGCCTCGATAAACCCCGCCGTTTCGTTTTTCAGGGCGCTGTAGAGCACGATCCCGAACTGGCTTGCCTTGAAAAGCCCCTTCACCATTTCGGCGATGGAGCGGAGCGAGAGGATCTTCTTCATCCCGCTCACCGGGTTCAGACGGTCAAAACGGAGCGACAGGGGCTTTGTCGTCAATTCCAGCCCCACCTGGGAAACCACGACGGCGAATGCGGTTACTCCGGCGGCAAGGGCGATCGGCCCCCAGAGAACGAGAAAACGCTTCAGGGAATCGATTCCGAGAGTGGTGATCCAGTCGCTTTGAAAGAGCGTCCTGTCGCCCATGAAGCGGATTGAGGCCCGGATGGCGTCCACAAGTCCGCCTCCCATCCAGGCGCCCAGGACAAGCAAAACGTAAAGCCCCACGAGGATGATCGTGGCTGCGTCCAGATCGTTGCTCTTGGCGACGCGCCCTTCCTCGCGCTCGCGTCGTCGGTTCCTGGGCGTCGCCTGTTCGGTTCGCTCCTGTGCAAAAAACTGAAGGCGAAACGCGGGCAGGGCTTTCCGCAAAGGAGACCTTTCAATCGCTCGGGGGCGACCATCGGACCTCGCCGGGGGATACGACCGTTCCGGAATCGTCGGCAATGACCAGACGACGCTGCTCATCGCCATGCCATGATCCCCTGGAGCGCGATTTCAAGGAACGAATCGACCATCGGGGCGATCAGATCGACGGTCAGAGGAAAAACCACCATCAGGAGAAAGAGTCCCAGCCCCATTTTCAGGGGCAGGCCGAGGATGAATATATTCATCTGGGGAACGGTGCGCGCGAGGAATCCCAGACCGATATCCGCAAGAAGCAACGCCCCGTAATACGGAACGGTAAAGCGAACGCCCAGGTTGAAAATGCTCTGGAGCCATGCTCCAAGACGCATATCGCCGGGCTTGAAAAAATTCACCGCCCCTGGAGGAAGCAGCTTCAGGCTCTCGACCAACGCCTGCGTGAGAAGGATATGCCCGTTCCAGCGAAAGAAAAACCAGAGTCCCACTGCGAATTGGAGCTGGGCAATGATAACCACCTGTTCCTCGCTCAGCGGGTCCAGAAGACTGACCATGGAAAGCCCCATCGTCGTTCCGATGAGTTCGCCGGAAATCTGCAAAGCGTAGAAGGGAGCGCCGGAGAGAAATCCGAGAATAACGCCGATAAGAAACTCTCGCGCACACGCCAGAACGAGAGCGGCGGGCGTCGCGAAAACCGCTGCGGGCGCCGCGCCGTCCCAGCCGGCCATGGCGGTTCCGGCAAGCAGAAGAGCCATCCAGAAACGGACTGCGATCGGAAGGGATGAAGCTGTGAAAACCGGAGATGAAAAGATCGTACCCACGAAACGAAACCCTACGAGGAGCCACAGGGAAAGATATTGAAGAATGGGATCCTGCCCGGCCGTCATTGGATGAAACGTTCCAGCTCCCCGAGCAGTTTACGGGCCATATCATTGATCTGTCCGAAAATCCATGGCCCGAAAAAAACGAGTGAGAGCAACACGGCGACGATCTTCGGAATGAACATCAGCGTCTGTTCCTGAATCGACGTCGCCGTCTGCAGAATACCGACGATAAGCCCCACGATCATCGCAATGAGCAGAACCGGGAGCGTCGTTTTGAGCGTGATCCAGACGGCGTTCGTAAAAACATCGGACATACTGATCGGCTGCACCGCAGTCCCGCCTTTCAGAGCGTCTGCGAAAAGCTCTTTATCAGGCTCGCGACAACGAGGTTCCATCCGTCCGCGACGACAAAGAGCAGCACTTTGAACGGCAGGGAAATCATCATCGGGGGAAGCATGATCATTCCCATCGCCATCAGGACGCTCGAGACAATCATATCGACGACGATGAACGGGATGTAAATGACGACTCCCATCTGAAACGACGTCTTCATTTCACTGAGCATGAACGCCGGAAGCAGGATTCGGGTCGGAATATCGTCGGCGTTCTTCGGCTGTTCCATCTTCGCCATACGAACCATAAGGGACAATTCCTGCTCGCGGGTATAGGCGAGCAGGAACTTGCGCATCGGTCGGACCGTCGCCTGCCAGGCGTTCCCCGCGGAAATCCGCCCTGCCATATAGGGAGAAAGCGCGTTGTCGTACACCTGGGTCCACGTCGGCGCCATCGTGTAGAACGTCAGAAAAAGCGCAAGCGTGACGATCACCTGGTTGGGAGGCTCCTGCTGCAACCCGATGGCTTTTCGCACGAATCCCAGCACGACCAGAATCCTGGTGAAGCTCGTCATCATCAGGAATATGGCCGGAGCCAGGCTGAGGACCGTGAGGAGAGCGAGAATCTGAAGGGAGATCGCGACATCCTGCGGGGAGCCGGCCGCGCCGAATCCGACCTGAAAGGACGGAATCGGTATGGAGGGCGTCGGGACGTCCGCCGCCAAGGAAAGCGTCTGCGACAGCAACACGCCGAAAAAACCGAGCAGGAGAATATTATTCCGTCGCTTCATGGATCCCTTCCCCATTCCATCGTTCTTCCGGCCATTTCCCAAGAAGACGCGCTCCCCCCGCACCGGAGACGAAAACCACGATATCCGGACCGCAACGAACCGCATAGACCGTTTCCCGACCGAGAGGAAGGCGCTCGACAAGCGCAAGGTTTTTTCCCGGAAGCGCTCGTCCGTTTCGTCCCGAAAAACGCACGACGAGATACGCGATGAGTGCGAAGACGACAAGAGCGACGCCCACACGAAGCAAATACGCTCCCAAAGAAGGATCGACTCGTTCTCCCTCGTCCGCGCAGGCGGAGCCGCAAAGCAAAAACAGGCATGCCGTAAACGCAGACAAGCCTGTTCCGTACAGAAATCCGACTTTCCGAACCGATGGGAGAGAGGCTACGGCACTCAGCTCAGGGCCTTGTTCAGCGCTTCGACAACCCGTTCGGGCTGAAAGGGTTTGACGATGAAATCGCTCGCGCCGGCCTGTATGGCTTCTATGACCATCGGCTGTTGCCCCATGGCGCTCACCATGACGATCCGCGATGCGGGATCGACCGACTTGATGGCCTTGACAGCCTCGATGCCGTTCATTTCGGGCATGGTTATATCCATCGTCACAATATCCGGCTTGAACTTCTGATATGCCGCAAGGGCGACCTTCCCGTTCTCCGCTTCGGCTACAACTTCGAAATTGTTCTTCTGAAGGATGTCCTTAAGCATCATCCGCATGAAGGCCGCATCGTCAACAATCAGCACTTTTCTCCCCATTCGCGCATCCCTCTCTCACTATGAGTTTCCTCCGCGTCATCCCTCTTTAGGAATTACAGAGAGCGCACTTTTCCGGAAGAACTGACAATCTCGGTGATTCGAACCCCGAAGTTCTCGTCGATCACCACAACCTCACCCTTTGCGATGAGCTTGCTGTTGACGAGGACATCGACGGGTTCTCCCGCCATCTTGTCTAATTCTATCACGGAACCCGGAGTCATGTTCAAGATGTCGGAGATGTTCTTCCTTGTTCGTCCGAGTTCCACAGTCACCCGGACGGGGATATCGGCAATGAGGTCTATTCGCGACGCAGGGCCGGACGCGGTCTTTTGCGTCAACGGAATGAACTCTGCGGGACGAACGTCCACGGAACTCTGATCCACAATGTTTCCGTACGTCGGCGGCTCGTATGCTGCGGCGGCCATCGAAGGCGCCGAGGACTGGACGTTTTGCGTTCTGGGCGCCGCTGGAGCCTGCTGTTGTCCCGAAGCAGGTTTCGGCGCCTCCTTGGGGGCCATCGCCGCTTCGATCTCCTCGGCGATCTTCGTTGCGACCGGCATCGGAAGAAGCAGCCACAGGGGAAATGCATCGAGCCCTTCGATACTGACTGATATCGAAACAACCCATGACGGATCATCGGGCGTTCCCTCGGCGAAGGGAAGCCACTCCTCCGTTTCGAGCGCCGAACTGACATTCTCGGGCAGCAGCCTCCTGCCCCCGAGCAACCCGCTCATGCTCGTGAAGGCGGCGCCGACGACCTGGCTCAATCCCTCCTGCGCTGCATTCAGGAAAAGCTCGCTCGCCTCGGAGGGAAGATCCTTGCCTTCGCCGCCCATCATGAGGTCCGCCAGGGTCAGAGCGCCTGTTCGCGTCATCACCAGAACGGTCGGCGCGTCATCCAGCCCCGAAGCGGAAACCCTGAAGCAAAAAGCCGCGTCTCCCGGCTTCGAAACGAAGTCCTTCTGGGGAATCGTCTCCTTCGACGTGACGGCCGCGCGGACATCCTTTCCCGCCAGCATGCCGAACACGCTCCCGGTGGACGTTGCGAAAAGCCCCGCGACGTCGTCGAGCACCTTAGTTGATTCCTGCGCGCCTCCGGCGTCGGATCCTCCCGTCGCGGAACCGAAGCCCTGCCCGGAGAGGAGGGCGTTGATCTCATCCTGGCTCAGAAGTTCATCCATCATGTCGCGCACCTCCTTCCGATTCCTGTATCTCTTCTTCCTCAAGAACCTGCACGATTTCCGCAGCGAAATTTCCGTTCGCCGTTCCGGGTTTCGCAAGGTATTTCACCATGTTCCCCACCCGGACGCCTATATGCGAATCCACATGCTCGTCCATACGGATGACATCGCCCAGCCGAAGCTGCATGACGTCTGCGACGCTGAGTATGGTATGTCCCAGTTCAAGAGCCACCGGGACTTTTACGCGATCCATGTGGCGGACGATCCTGCCCCTATCTTCTTCTT
>CALMZW010000095.1 GCA_937870605.1 uncultured Synergistaceae bacterium | reverse complement strand
TCGCGGACGGCTGGAATGGACATCGCCATTCCCGGAGTGGTACAGTGAAAATACGGCGGGTTCCATTGAAAATCGGGTTCGGGGTATGGCCGTCTCCGTTCTTTTGAATCCGTCGATTCCTCATTTCCGGAAAGGATGTGTCATCGACATGAAGTTCGTTCTTTTCGCCGTCGCCGCCGTTCTCGGATTCGGATGCGGTCCCCCGTTCGCCCGCTGCGCCGCGGCTGCGGAGCCGTCCGTCTTCGTCGACTGCGAATACGGCGACCTGAAAGAGGTCGTCGTGGGGCTGCCGTACGGCATGTCGCCGTCGCTCGACGCCCCGTGGTTCGAGGATGCGATGAAGGTCCTTCCCGCCGACGAGGCCGAATACGCCCGGAAGACGGCCGGGATGCTCTGGACGGAGATGATCGACCCGACAACCGGCAAGAGCGAGACGGACAAGCTCGAGGAGGACAACCGCGCGTTCATCGCGATCCTGCAATCGCTCGGCGTCGCGGTGCGCCGCCCCGAGCGGATAACGCCGGAATTCATCCGCGAACACTACGGCGCGGGCATCCTCGTCAACGGCTTCAGCCAGGACTTCCCGAGGGACAACCT
This sequence comes from uncultured Synergistaceae bacterium, assembly GCA_937870605.1. Taxonomy (GTDB): domain Bacteria; phylum Synergistota; class Synergistia; order Synergistales; family Aminobacteriaceae; genus CALFXN01. The sequence goes on along the minus strand of CALMZW010000095.1, from coordinate 1,542 downwards.
CGCCGTGATCGGAAACACCGTCATCGAACTCAACCTGCGGACCCCGTTGCGCAAGGCGGACATCTCCGGCTTCCGGAAGATCCTCGCCGAAAAGTGCGCGGACGGAACCGTGAAACGGTTCTCGATGCCGCATACGGAGCCGCTCAAAGCCGCCGACCCCGACGCGCCGCTTCTCGAGGGCGGCGACGTGATCGTTCTCGGAAAGACGATTCTCGTCGGAAACACGCGCAATCCGAGCGTCGGGTCGAACGAGGCGGGGCATCGGTGGCTGAAAAGCGTCCTCGGCGACGGGTACGACGTCATCCGCGTCCCGCTCGTCGCGAGCGTTCTTCACCTCGACTGCGCGCTCTCCGTCCCCCGGGACGGGCTTGCGATCGTCTGCGGGGACGCCTTCGTCGACGGCCTGCCGAAACAGCTCGCCGGCTGGGATCTCATCAAAGTGAGCCTCGACGACGTCCGGCGGCTCGCCGTCAACGGCGTCCCCGTCGACTCGAAGAACTACATCCTGTCGTACAATCGCCACAACGACAACAGATACATCCAGACCGAACTCGAAAAGCGGGGCATACGGGTCCACCGCGTCTTCTTCGGGACGCACAACGGGCAGGGAGGATCGCTGCGCTGCGCGACGCAGCCGCTGATCCGGAGGGCGGCCGTCCGCTGAAAAAGGCGCGCGGAAGAAATTCGCGTTCCTGCCTTTTATCGATGCCGGCGGTTCTCGGAGCGTGTCGGGGCGCGTCTTCGCGCAAAATGTCCGATGCGCTTGTCCCGGAACGGGAGAGACCGTCGCACGCCCGGGAAAACAGACAAGGAGTAGAATATACAGCAATATTAAAAACAAAGGAGGATGCGGACGATGACACGAAAACTGCGCCATATAACAGCGGGGGCATTCATGGCGGTTCTTCTGGCGGCGTCGCTCGGATGGGGCGCCATGGGGGACATCGAGAATCTTGCGTTCCAGGGCTTTGCGGGTGACGTCCTCGGGCCGGGAGAAAGCGCCGCGCCCGACGGAAGGCCCGACGCGACCTTCTCCCTGAGCCTCCGGGGCGTCGGAGCCGTCTCGGGGTTCTCCCTCAAGTCGGAGAACGGTAAATCGGCGTGGGATACGGTGGCGGGCAACGGCGTCGCCGGAATCCTCGTGAAGGACGGCAGCGGAAACGTCATCGCCGGAAGCGACGGCAGAATGACGCACACGCCCCTTCTCCTCGGCATGGGAATCACCCTGACCGTCCATGACGACGGCTCCATCGCCCGGGGCGGCAAATTCGCGGTCACGGCCCGGTTCATCGACGATTCCGAGGCCCACGCGACGATCGCGGTCCCGCCCACGAAACTTCAGCGTCCTTCCGAAGCCGTGCGTCTCGTGTCGGCCCAATGGACCGGCAGGAAATCCCTCGATCTCACGGGGCCCGGCGACCGGATGCAGGGCGACGGGGTCGCGGACGACAGCGTCCGGCTCGTTCTCAGGGGAGCGGGAACGCTTACGAGGCTCACCGTTCAGGGCGCCGAAGGACAGGCGGCGGTCTGGGACACGGATCC
>CALMZW010000094.1 GCA_937870605.1 uncultured Synergistaceae bacterium | reverse complement strand
CGACGCGAAAAAGTTCGCGAAGATCGAGTTGCCGCCCACCAGCGAGGCGACCCACTGACTCGGGATGAGGGCTTCGTTTCCCGGACGTCCCAGCAGGAATCCGGCAACGAGCACGCCGCCGAAGAGCAGCGGCAACACCTGGAGCGCGTAGCCCCACGTCGAGCCGTACCACTCGGAGCGCTCGTCGCGCGTGAACCACATGCGGACCGAGAGGATCGTTGCGACGAGCGCGGCCCCCGCAATCCACCATTTGACGCCGTAAACGGCGGCCCACACGCCGATCGGGAGCTTCGGCGCGGCCCAGTTCGCGAACACGAGGAAGACGACCATGCTCATCATGAAAAACACCGTCTTCCACAGCGGACGCACCGCGTCCGGAACGGGCATGTCCGCGAAGGCCTGTTGGCGCTGCGTCTCCTCATGCCGGAAGATGAATGCCATCAGCACGCCGATGACGACGCTGAAGACGATCGCCCCGACGGCGCGCGCGATGCCGAGTTCCATTCCCAGAATCCGCGCGGTCATGATGATCGCGAGGACATTGATCGCCGGGCCGGAGTAGAGAAACGCCGAAGCGGGGCCGAGCCCCGCGCCGCGCTTGTAGATTCCCGCGAAGAGCGGAAGGACCGTGCAGGAGCAGACCGCGAGGATCGTTCCCGATACGGCCGCAACCGTATAGGCTGCCCAGCGCTTCGCCTTCGCGCCCAGGTAGCGCATGACCGCCTGCTGGGAGACGAAAACGCTGATCGCGCCGGCGATGAAAAACGCGGGAACGAGGCAGAGCAGCACGTGCTCCCTGGCGTATTCGTGGAGCATCGCCAGCGATTCGATCGCGGCCGCCTGCAACCGCGGGCTGTCGACAGGCATATAGTAGAACGCGAGAAACGCGGCGACGAGATACAGAAACTTTTTCAGTTCGTCATTCATGCGAAAAGCTCCTTCCCGAAAAACCGGAATGCAGCAATGTGGTGCTTTTGCCACATATAGCCCTCAAAAAACGGGATCTTCGGACGAACGCGGGAAGATCCCGAAACAGCCACGGCCATCAAGCGATGCCGATCGCCGCCGCGTCACGCCTTACGCCAGCAGCTTCCTGATCTCTTCAACGGACGGAACCTTGCCGACGACGACGACTTTTCCGTCGATGGCAAGGCTCGGCGTCGACATGACGCCGAAATCGATGATCTTGTCGATGTCGGTCACCTTTTCGATCTCGACGTCGAGTCCGAGGCCCTTCGCCGCCTCTTCGGCGTTCGCCGCAAGCTTCTTGCACTTCGGACATCCCGTTCCCAGAACCTGAA
>CALMZW010000093.1 GCA_937870605.1 uncultured Synergistaceae bacterium | reverse complement strand
GACGTCGTATACTGCCACCATCCCGATGAATCCCGACGGAACCTTCAATATTGACGAGACGACTCCGATTGAGTTCGCCCCGACTTTGGAACAAGGGACGGGAACCGCAGCGGCCAGCGTTTCGATCTATGCCTCCACCGACGGCATGTCCCTGATGCTCAAAAATGTGGATACCCAAGAGACGCTCGGGACGTACGCGCAGCGCATCGACAGCACGCATAACACGAAGATCGACATTTACGACATCCAGGGAAATCCCCATACGCTTGAAGTCAGCTGGGAGAAGATCGACAACAACCAGTGGCGATGGAGGGCCTGGTTCCCGTCCGAGGGCGTTGACGTAACGCCGAATACGGGAATTCTCAATTTCGGGCAGAACGCCAAGGTGTCGACGCCGGCCGTGCCCGAAGTCAAGATCGGTTTCGGCGCGTTCGGCGCGGAAGACGCTACCGTCAAGCTGGATTTCAGCGGGGAGTCGTTCAACAAGGACGAGATGGAAGGCGTCACCCAATACGGATCGGAGTTCACCACGAAGGGCTATTATCAGGACGGGTACGGCATGGGCGTCCTCAACGACTTTTCGGTCGCCAAGGACGGAACGGTCATGGGCGTGTACAGCAACGGCGTCAACAAGCCAATATCCAAAGTGGTCCTGGCGCTCTTTGCGAACACTACAGGTCTTGAAAAGGTGGGCGACACCGTATTCATGGAAAGCGCGAACTCCGGCATCGCCCAGATCGTTTCGCCGCAGACAGGCGGAGCGGGCAGCATCACCGGCGGCGCGCTCGAAATGTCGAACGTCGATCTCTCCGAGGAGTTCGTCCGGCTCATCGTCGCCCAGAGAGGGTTCCAGGCCAGCGCCCGGATCGTGACGACGAGCGATCAGGTGCTCGAAGAACTCATCAACCTCAAACGGTAACATGCATGAATCCTGGTGAGTCGGCGGATCTCGTCCCATGATTGTGCTTCATCGCCTCAACGGGCAGGTCATCACCGTCAATGCCGAGCTTATCGAGACCATCGAGTCCACGCCGGATACGATCATCCGGCTTGTCAACGGTCATCGGTACATTGTCACCGAAACTATGGAACATGTCGTGGAGTTGGTGGTACAGTACAGAAGGAAGGCGGGAATCCCTTCCTTTCTGAGGGAAGAGTTCCTTTCCCCGCAGTCCGGAAACGGCGATAATCGATAACAGCGGCGGAGGCGAGTATCGGTGGATTTGACGACGGTCATCGGGTTGGCGATTTGCTGGATTCTTGTTGTGGGCGCAATGGTTACCGGCGGGCAGCCCATGGCGTACGTTGATTTTCCGTCCATCCTCATCACTATGGGGGGTACGATCGGGGCTGTGATCATGTCCAGTCCTACGGAGCGGCTCAAGGCGTCGGGGAAGATTTTCAAAATGGCCTTCTCTTCGAAGGCTCCTGACCTTGTCGCTCTGGTGCAGACCATGGTGAGTTTCGCGGAAAAGGCCCGGCGAGAAGGCCTTCTTGCACTTGAAGCCGACGCGGCCGATCTCGATAACGTGTTTCTCAAAAAAGCGATCCAGCTTGTCGTGGACGGTACCGATCCTGAACTCGTCAAGGCGATTCTGGACACGGAAATAGGCATCCTTGAAGAGAGACATTCGTCGAACAAGCAGCTTCTGGACGCGGGGGCCGAACTGGCTCCTGCGTT
>CALMZW010000092.1 GCA_937870605.1 uncultured Synergistaceae bacterium | reverse complement strand
TCTCGATCCCTTGAGGAGTTGCTCCTGACCCAGTTCCGCCTTTCCCGTCCGAAGGACGACCGGCAGTCTCGTGTTCGGGATGACATCCTCGACGGACTTGCCGCGAGGATCCGTCCGGACATTGAGAAGGGCATGCGCCGTGCTGTTCATGAGGCTGACGCGGCCGTTCCCGTCCACGGCGACGATCCCCTCCGGAACCGATTCGATGATTCCGTCGAGTTCCCTCGTCACGCGGACGATTTCGAACGGTTCCATTCCGCCCATCGCCCTTTTGATATTCCAGGCGAGATAGGCGACGCCGCACGCACCGACGATGAGTCCAAGCAGCAACGCCGTCATCAGAAATCGATTCAGCGCTCCCAGGCTCCGCTGGACGTCGCTGAGCAGAATCCCGACCGCAACGGCGCCGACCTGCTCGCCGTTCCGGAATACGGGCGTGAACGCCCGCATGGACGGCCCCAGCGTGCCGATCGCCTTGGAGACATACGTCTCGCCGTGAAGCACAAGCCCCTCGTCCCCTCCGACAAACGCTTTTCCGATCCTTTCGGGCACCGGGTGCGAGTAGCGAATCCCATTCATGTCGAAAACGACGACGTATTCGGCTCCGGTCTTCCGCCGGATGCGCTCGGCGATCGGCTGGATCATCTTCTCGCCGCCCGGTTTGCCGGCAAATTGCTGAACATCGGGGATTTCCGAGACGGACAGGGCGATGTTCTTCGCGTTTTCTCCAAGGCGCTTCTCGAACTGTTCCATCATCGCGCCGCCGAGAAACAGGCCGACGGTCAACAAACCGACGCACCAGAACGCTATCCCGAGAAGCGCTATCTTCGTACGGATCTTGAGCGGAGAACGCCCTTCCCGGAGCTTTTTGAACGAAATCGGCATGCGTTCCGCCCCGCCTCCTGAACGATGTATTCTCTTCATGAAAGAATAGCACAGAGTTTTCATATCAGACATACATGTGAAAAAAGCGCGGAAGAAGGCGAAACGCGATCCTTCGCAGCAGCCCGTCGGGCGATGACGGAAGGCTGCCGAGCAGGAGTTTCCCCCGGGCGCCTCTCATGCAGGCGAAAAGCAGGAGGATTCAACGGACGAACGCCCCCGTTGAAGACCCGGGAGCGTTCGTTTGGCGTTGTCTATCGCTTCTCTTCGCGGGGCTTTTTCATCGAAAGCGAGATTCGCCGCCGCTGAAGATCGACCTCGAGCACCGTCACCTGCACACGCTGTCCCGCCCGGACGACATCCGCCGCATTCGCCACGAACCGGTCTGCAAGCCGGCTCACGTGAACGAGGCCGTCCTGGTGAACGCCGATGTCGACGAACGCCCCGAACGCCGTGACATTCGTCACGATTCCCGGGAGAACCATTCCGGCCGACAGATCCCCGATCTCGCGGACATTGGCCGCGAACGGAACCGCTTCGAACGAAGCGCGCGGATCGCGGCCGGGTTTCGCCAGTTCCGCGAGAATATCCTTCAGCGTCGGAAGTCCCGCTTCCGGACAGACGTATCGTTCGATATCGATTTTTCCGCGCATTTCGGCGCTTACCATGAGATCGTTCACGGTACAGCCCAGATCCCGCACCATTTTCTCCACAATTCCATAGTTTTCCGGATGAACGGCGCTTGCGTCGAGGGGATGCGCGCCGTTACGGATTCTCAGGAATCCCGCAGACTGTTGAAACGCCTTCGGCCCGAGCCGGGGCACCTTTTTCAGATCGGAACGGGAGCGGAAGGGGCCGTTCGCCAGGCGATGCGCGACGATGGCCCCGGCCAGCCCGGGACCGAGCCCGGAAACGGACGTCAGCAATTGGCGGCTCGCACTGTTGACCTCGACGCCGACGCTGTTCACGCACGAACTCACCACGTCGTCGAGCGCCTGCTTCAGGAGCTTCGGCTCCACGTCGTGCTGGTACTGGCCGACTCCGATGGATTTCGGATCGATCTTCACGAGTTCCGCCAGAGGATCCTGAAGCCTGCGGCCGATCGACACCGCTCCCCGCACCGTCAGATCCTGATCCGGAAACTCCTCGCGCGCCGCATCGGACGCGGAGTAGATCGACGCGCCGCTCTCGTTCACCGACACGACAACGGGGTTCCCCGGCAAGGACAGTTCCCGGAAGAATGCTTCCGTCTCCCGTCCGGCCGTTCCGTTCCCCACCGCTATCGCTTCCGGAGCGTAGCGTTCCGAGAGAAGCCGGACCTTGCGCACCGCGTCGGTGGCATCTCGATCTCCCCGTTGAAGGAAAATGACGTCCGTCTCGAGCAACGACCCCTGCGCGTCCAGCATCGCGAGCTTGCACCCGGTGCGAACGCCCGGATCCACGGCAAGGACAGACTTTTGTCCGAGCGGAGACTCCATCAGGATGTCATGGACGTTACGCGCGAAGACGACGACGGCCTGCTCGTCAGCGATACGTTTGAGCACGCCGCGGAGTTCCGTCTCCATGGACGGGGCGGCGAGGCGTCCGTATCCGTCACGGATCGCCTCGCGAAGCTGTTCGGCCGCACCGGGCGCGGAGACGCTTCGGGGGGACGCGGCATCCCGGGCGAAGAACTGCTCCATCAGACGTATTCCCTCATCTTCGGGCGGAAGGAGGGAAAGAGAGAGCATTCCCTCACGTTCCCCTCGCAGGAGCGCGAGAATCCTGTGGGACGGGATCCCCCTGACGGATTCGCTCCAGTCGAAATAGTCCCGGTACTTGGCCCCATCTTCTTCCTTGCCCTTGACGACCTTCGACCGAAGCGAAGCCTTTCTGGCGAAGAGTTCGCGTAGCGACGCCCGAACCCGGGCGTCTTCGGCGGCCCGTTCGGCGAGAATATCCCGCGCCCCGGCCAACGCCTCGTCGGGAGCGTTCACGTTCTTTTCCGGATCGACGAAACGCGACGCTTCCCGGACGGGATCAACATCTCCCGTCTTCCCGACTGCCGCGTCAAGCAGCAGGTCGGCGAGCGGGACAAGTCCTCGTTCCATCGCGATGGAGGCTCGCGTCCGACGTTTCGGACGAAACGGAAGATAGAGATCTTCCAGCCGGGCCATAGACTGCGCCTTGCCGATCGCATCGCGTAACTCATCCGAGAGAAGATTTCTCTCCTCAAGGGAACGGAGAACGGCATCCCGTCGCTTGTCCAGCTCCG
>CALMZW010000091.1 GCA_937870605.1 uncultured Synergistaceae bacterium | reverse complement strand
CCGTGGGAGAGTAGGTCGCCGCCTGTCACCTTTCTTTTTCGCTATAACCCTTCCTTTTCTTCCACGATACACAAGATCAAATCCCAACGGTTCTTCCCTGAAAAATGAAGCAGATGTATCTTTGTCACCCTCCCTCCCGCACCGTACGTTTCCCCAAAAACAACTTGAGCTGTCACCTCTTTCGCATGACGGCGCGGCAGTACCGGCGAAACAGTTTATAGAGAAAAGAGCTACAGTCGCAATCCGCCCTTCCGGCTCTTATATCGTTTCAGTATCACGTGGGTCCGGACGCGCATGATTCCCTTGAGCGCGTAGACGCGTTCCAGGACGAACCGTTCGAGCTCGTCCATATCGGCGAGGAGTGCGTGCATGTGGAGCGTACTTGAACCTGTCATGAGGTAGATATTCTCAACGGCCGCTTCTTCTCCGAGCGTATGCGCCACCTCGTCGAGACACCATGGTTCGACGTCGATTTCAAAGAAGGCCGATACGTGTTTTCCAAGTTTCTCGGGATTGATCGTGATGGTGAAAAATTCGATGATTCCTTCTTCCCGAAGCTTTTCAACGCGTTCCTTGACGCTTGCGCGGGTCAGTCCGATCTTTCGGCCCAATTCGGCATAGCTGGTTCTTCCGTCGAGAGAGAGTGTGTCGAGAAGAATACGGTCCAGGTTGTCCATAATGATTCGAGGCCTCCTTGAAAAGTGTCGGGAACGAGAAACGGGACCGGAAAGCGAAGTTCTGGCTCCGGTCCCGTTTGAATTACTGACAGAGGAACTGTGTCGCGAACAACGCGGGAAGGAAGAACGTCCGCGCTCGTTTACGGGACGGCGATGTAGTACGTCGTCGAAGGCGTCAGCGTGGTCATCACCATCGGAGCGGCAAGGATCGCCGCGGGCGTGTACGGAACGACCATCAGTCCGGCCGGAGCCATCAGAACGGGCTGAGAGAGTGCGTACGAAGCGGGAACGCAATAGATTCGGCGTCCGTTGCTGTCGAGAAGAAAGGGATAGCCGTCGTGGGAAACGAAAGGTTGCGCCGCTACGCTCGAAGGATGCGGCATGCAGTACGTGTCAATGTAATCCGGTGCGATAATCACCGGAGGAGCGGCGACATAAACGGTCGCGGAGGCCGTTGTTTCAGATCCGGGTACAAGCAGGAGCAACGCTATGATGAATGCGAACCGACGAAACATCAAAATCTCCCCCTTTATTGACGACAAAACCGTCTGGATTCATTCGCTTCCGTTGTTTTTCGGTCAGTTTGCGGGCGCAAGCCGTCCCATCCAGAGGTACCCCCAGACCGTCGCCTGGTTGGCGAGGAGCGGCGTATCCATGTCGTTCCAGCGAAGGCCGTTGTTCTTGACCATTCGGGTGATCGTGTAGAGGTGCTCCTTGATCGTTTCGGCGGAGTTCTCCGGGTTGTCGGTGGTGCGGGCCTTGATTTCGTACCAGCTTCGGCCGGTCCACACGAATATGACCTTGGGTCGGTCCCCCTTCCACGCGATGGGCGTTCTCGGATTCTCCAGGATGCCGATGCGGTCGACGAACGTCTTCCATGATGAGACCATCGTAAAGTTCGAATTCATCACCCATTGGGGGACGTATGTCGGC
>CALMZW010000090.1 GCA_937870605.1 uncultured Synergistaceae bacterium | reverse complement strand
GGCTTTCCAGCGTTTCGACGGTGGCGGCGATGTTCATCGCGGCGATTTCGGGCTCCGGCGCCGCGACGACTGCGGCAGTGGGCGGGGCTCTTCTGCCGCAGCTCAAGAAAAAGGGCTACGACATGGACTTTTCCGCGGCGCTGATCGCGGCCGCCGGCACGATCGGAGTCGTCATCCCTCCAAGCGTGCCGATGGTCCTCTACGCGGTGATTGCGGGAATTTCGGTGGCGAAGCTCTTCATGGCCGGCTTTATTCCGGGGCTCCTCATGGGCGGAGGATTGATCGTCTACGCCATGATCATCGCGAAGAAGCGGGGGTATCCGGCTGGAGGGCTCCGGAGCGGTCGCGAAAAGTGGACGCTCTTCGTCGATGCGCTCTGGGGACTCATGACGCCGGTTCTCATTCTCGGGGGCATCTTTTCCGGCCTGTTCACCCCGTCCGAGGCGGCGGCCATTGCGGTCGCCTACTCCCTGCTCGTGGCGCTGTTCGTCTACAGGACGATCAACTTCAAACAGCTCTACGAACTCGTCGTCGGAGCGGGGGTTACGTCCGCGCTCGTCATGTTCATCATCGCGACGGCGAAGGTCTTCGGGTGGGGGCTCGCCTTTTACCAGATTCCCGAAGCGGTCGCCGGAACGCTTCTCGGAATGGCCGGGGGAAATACGTTTCTCATCTACCTGACGATCTCCATTATTCTCCTCATCGCAGGAATGTTCATGGAGACGGCGTCGGCGCTGATCATCCTGACGCCGCTGTTCCTGCCTGCGATCGTTCAGGCCGGGGGCAATCTCATTCACTTCGGGCTCATGATTACGGTTGGCCTCGCGATTGGAATGGCGACACCGCCGGTCGCCATAGATATTTACGTCGCGAGCGCCATAACGGGGCTCTCCCTCGAGGAGATCAGCCGCCCGATCGTTCCGATGGTTCTCGTGCTGATTTTTGTCTTTCTACTGACCGTCTATGTCCCCGATATCGTACTTGTCCTTCCCCGGCTCGTCTGGGGAGCGTCCTCGATCTGACGGAACCGGTTTTCCGCAATGCGACCTTACTGAAACGGGAGGGTGAACTGTATGCGAAGCGATATGGCGAAAAAAGGACCCGAGCGGGCGCCGCACCGATCTCTGCTGATGGCGAGCGGATACACGAAGTGGGAGATCGAGCGCCCCTGGGTCGGAGTCGTGAACTCGTTCAACGCCCTGATTCCCGGGCATGTGCATCTCCGCAGGATTACCGAAGCCGCAAAATCGGCTGTCTATGCCTGGGGCGGCCTTCCTCTTGAATTTCCTGTGATCGGCGTGTGCGACGGCATCGCCATGAACCACGAGGGCATGCGCTACTCGCTCGCGAGCCGC
>CALMZW010000089.1 GCA_937870605.1 uncultured Synergistaceae bacterium | reverse complement strand
ACGAACGCGGCGATGCTCCCGACGGCGCGGCGCCCCTCGTCGACGATATGGGCGAGCATCTGGAAGACGTGCCACATGCCGTCCCATTCCTCGAACGTCACCGGAACGCCCTGCGCCTTCGCGCGTTTCGCGAGCAGACGGATTTCATCCAGCAGGACCTCGTTTTCCCCGACCTGGACGAGGAGCGGCGGCAGGCCCGAAAGATCCCGGTCGACGGGCGAGACGAAGCCTTCCGGGAGGCGGGGCCCGAAAAAGGCCTCGACGCACATCCGGTTGCCTTCGAGGCTCACGAACGGATCGACGCCCGCCTTCGTCCGGTAGCTTTCCTCGTTCATTCGCGTGTAGTCGACGAACGGCGAGAGCAGAAACGCGCCCGCAGGCAGTTCCTCGCCCGCGTCGCGGAGCGCGAGAAGCGCCATGAGCGCGAGCCCGCCCCCGGCGGAGTCCCCGCCGAAGACGACGTTGCGGCGTCCGTATCCGTCGGCGCGGAGCCTGCGCCATACGGCGAGCGTCTCGTCGAGCGCCGCGGGGTAGGGGTGCTCCGGCGCGAGCGAGTAATTGAAGCTCAGCGCGGGAACGCCGCTCGCCCGGACGATATGCGAGACGAGCCCGCGGTGCGTGTCCGTCGAGCCCGCGAAGAACCCGCCGCCGTGGACATACAGGATGAGCCCGTCCTTCTCCCCTGTCGCGGGGCGGACGATTTCCGCGCGAATGCCTTCGGCGACGAACGACTGGACCGTCACCCCGGGCGCGTTGAAGCCGACGGGCGAGAGGAAACGCTCCTCTTCGCGCACCTGCGCGACGGTCTTTCCCGCGAAGGCCTGCTTCGCGAGGGCCTTGCGGATCTGGGAGAGCTTTTCTTCCGGGGTTCGCGTCATCCGCACCCTTCCCTTTCGTGAACGATTCGTCTCAGAATTTCTCGTCCATCTTGATCTTGTAGATGTTGGGGAGCAGCCGCAGATCCTCGTAGAACTTCGGGATGTCGATCGTCGACGGGAACGTGACGAGAAGGTCGACCTGAACCCGGTTCTTGATGATCTCCTGGATGACGTTGATCGTCTGGACCCGGATGCCGTACCGCTCCGTGATCCCCCGGATCTCCTGCGTATCGATCGACGCCCCGCCGAAGCAGAGGCTGATGGTCTTGATCTGCTCGGACGGGAAGAAGCGGCGCTCGAACCGCTCGAAGAGGATGAGGGCGACGAGCATGAAGACGATCGTTATCGCCGCGGGGACGAGCAGGCCCGAGCCGATCGCCAGTCCGACGGCCGACGTGACCCAGATCGAGGCCGCCGTCGTGAGTCCCTTCACGCTGCTTCCTATCTTGAGGACCGCGCACGCGCCAAGGAAGCCGATCCCCGAAACGACCTGCGCGGCGATTCGCGACGGGTCGAGGGACATGTGCCCGTTCGCGAGGATGTCCGTGAAACCGAATTCCGAAACGAGCATGATCAGCGTCGCGCCGACGCAGACGAGCATGTGGGTCCGGAGTCCGGCCGGCTGGCGGCTGTGCTCCCGTTCGAGTCCGATCAGCCCGCCCGCGAGAAAACTCAGCGTGAGACGGACAAGGACCGTCATGAAGACGACATCGGCGCCGGAAAAGCGGCCCTTCGCACATTCCATTTCCCGAATCACCGGCCTTTCAGGCGAGATACGAAAATATCCGGTACAGTCTACCCCTTCCGACGCCGTTTGTTCTCCGCAATTCGCGCCTGCGCCCCGGCGTTCCCGTCCGCGCTGGTTCGTCAGTTTCGATCAACTGTTTGCTTCTCTTTTTTGCGGCTCGTTCCACGGTTCCGGGCCGTTTTTCCATTCCCCGCGGGGAATTCGTCGCGCGACGCGCCGGTTTTTCTTGCATTTTCCCGGGTTTGTGGCATTCTTTCCTTGCAGAACACGGAATCTCACGCCCGTGCGGCGGAAGGCCGGCGCTTGCGTCTCCCATCCGGGAGGCATCTTTTTTGGGAAGGGACGGTCGACTGATGACAGGAGATCCCCTTATCCGCGTCACGGAC
>CALMZW010000088.1 GCA_937870605.1 uncultured Synergistaceae bacterium | reverse complement strand
GTATGGGCCACTGCGGAGTGTAGAACGGCATCTCCGAGGCGCTGGCCAGAAGGTCCATGTGGGCTTCCCAGTAGGCGTCGATGGTGCCGACGTCGCGCCAGTAGGGCTTGTCCAGTCGCCAGTAGGGGTGTCCCGTTCCGGGGAGGTGGTTGGTCGAGAAATCGTACGCGAAGACGCGGCATCGGGACACGAGATTCGGGAGGATGTTCTTGCCGAAGTCGTGCGATGAGGCCTCGTCCTTGGCGTCCTCGATCAGGCACTCTTCGAGAACTTCGCGCTCGAAGATGTAGTTTCCCATGGAGACGAAGCTGAATCCGGGGCGTCCGGGGATCTCGGGCGGCACGGGCGGTTTTTCGACGAAGCCGGTGATCCTTCCGCGCGGATCCGTCTGCAGGCATCCGAACTGGTGCGCCTCGCTGCTCGGAACGACGTTCGCAGAGATCGTGACGTCCGCCTTGCGGTCCATATGGTGCTCGAGCATCTGCGTGACGTCCATCTTGTAGATATGGTCGGCCGCGAAGATGCAGATCCGGTCGGCGTCGAAAAGCGTGATCAGGTGCAGGTTCTGGTGAACGGCGTCGGCCGTCCCCTGGAACCAGCGCTCCCCGCTCCACATCTGCGCGGGAACGAGCGTTATGAAATAGTCTCGTCCCCGCAACGCGCCGCCGAAGTGCCAGCCGCGCTCGATGTGTTCGTTCAGGGACTGGCTCTTGAACTGGACGAGAACGTAAACGGAAAAAATGCCGCTGTTGACGAGATTTGACAGTGCGAAATCGACGATCCGATACTTTGCCGCAAAATGCACCGCAGGCTTGGCCCGGTATTTCGTCAGGGGCATGAGGCGTTCGCCCTTCCCCCCGGCCAGGACCATGCCGAGAACACGTCCGTATTGGCCGGAAATCATGGAACCATCTCCCTTCGTCGAATGTGCCCCGAAGGATCGGGAAGATCGCCGGGGCTAGGCTTTTGAAAGCAGGGACAGGTACAGGTCCTTGTATGCGGAAGCTGATTGTTCCCAGCCGAAATTCTTCTTCATGCCGCGGGTGCGTATTCCGTCCCAGCGCTCCGCATCGCGGAAGGCGTCGAGTGCGCGCGAAACGGCGGAGGTCAGCGCCTCCGTTTCGTAGTCGTCGAATGTGAAGCCGTATCCGTCGGGAGAAGCATCCGCGTCCCGTATCGTGTCCGCGAGTCCTCCGACCGCGCGGACCACCGGAACGGAGCCGTATCGAAGCGAGATGAGCTGCGAAAGACCGCACGGCTCGAAATCGGAAGGCATCAGGAAAATGTCGCCCCCGGCGTACGCCGAATGCGCGAGGCGCTCGTCGTAGGTCAGAAGCGCCCGGAACCTCCCCGGAAATTCGGCGTCCATTGACGAAAGCCGCTCTTCGAACGCAGGCTCTCCCTTTCCGATGATGACGACGCGCGCGCCGAGCGCGAGGATGTCGGGAATAGCCGGGATCAGGATGTCGAGCCCTTTCTGTCGCACGAGGCGCGACACCATAACGCACAGCGGAGCCCCGTCGTCGTCCCATCCGATGTCTTCCAGAAACGCTCTGCGGCAGGTTTTTTTTCCCTCCGGCTTTTTCGTGCTGAAGGAAGAGGAAAGAAGGCGGTCCCTCTCCGGGTTCCAGAGGTTCGTGTCCAGACCGTTCAGAATGCCCGAGAGCTTGTCCGCGTTCTCCCTGAGAATACCGGCGAGCCCGCACCCTCCCTTTTCGGTGAGGATCTCCGAAGCGTATCGGGGGCTCACCGTCGTGATGCGGTCGCTGGCGACAATGCTCCCCTTCAGGAGATTGACGTTCCCGTAGTATTCGACGCCCTGCATCGCGAACGCGTCGTCGGCGATGCCCCATTCGTCGAGGACCGAAGCGGGAAGAAGGCCCTGGTGCGCCATGTTATGGATGGTCAGGACCGTCGCCGGTCTGTGGGACACGGTCCGGTAATGCCTGTGCCATCTGAGGGCGATGGCGGTCAGCGATGTCGGCCAGTCGTGGCAATGGATGACATCCGGTTTCCAGCGGATCGCGGTGTGGATGTCGAGCGACGCCAGAGAGAGGAACGCGAACGGCAGAACGCTCTCCGGAGTGAGGACATCGGGGTACGGGGAAGGAGAACCGAACAGGGCGTCGTTTTCGAGAAGGTAGACGGGAATGCCGTTCACGAGCGCCCGCCAGATGCGCGCACGGTAGACCTTCCAGCGGAGCGCCGCCTCGACGGATCGCGTCAGGTGCGTCAGGCGGAATCCGGCATCCGAAATCCGGTCCATGACGCCCGCGTACGCGGGGAGCAGCACCCGCGCATCCGTATCGATGGCGTTCAGGCTGCAGGGCAGGGAACCGACGACGTCTCCGAGTCCCCCCACCTTGACGAGCGGGACCATCTCCGGGGTCACATGAAGGACCTTCGGCTGCACCGGAGACTCCGACTGCTGATCGGACCGGTTCCTGCGCGACACGGATCACACCCCCCGAAGTCCGATGTGGTAGGCTTTTTCGCAATATTCCCGCACGACGCGATGTGTGTTGAAGAAGCTCGCGTTCAGGGCTATGGCGTGTTTCATCATCTGAATCCAGCCTGTGCGGTCGTCATAGTACTTCGGAATGATAGCCGTTTCGAGTTTGTTGTACAAATCGATCGCGTCCAGGGATTCGTCGTAATGGACGAGGTCGGACTCGCTCGGCTCCGGGCCGATGGACCATCCCGTGACGCCTTCGATCCACCCCTCGATCCACCAGCCGTCGAGTACGGAGAAGTTCATGATCCCGTTCAGGACGCATTTCATGCCGCTGGTTCCCGACGCCTCCTGCGGGCGCCTCGGCGTGTTGAGCCACAGGTCGACGCCCTGGGTCAGGAGTGCGCCGAGTTCCATATCGTAGTTTTCGAGGAAAATGCACGGAACCATCTCGTCGATCTTCTGAAAGGAATTGAACAATCGCTGGATCAGCGCCTTGCCGCCGTCGTCATGCGGGTGGGCCTTCCCGGCGAAGATGAACTGGATCTTGCCGGTCCCGACCTCGGCCAGGCGCTTGACGTTGGACAGGAGCAGGTCGGCGCGCTTGTACTGGGCGACGCGACGCGCGAAGCCGATCGTGAGGATGTCGGGATCCATCTGGCGTCCGGTCGTTTCGAGAATGCGCGCAAAGAGGCGCATCTTCGCCGCCTGATGCGCCGCCCAGAGATCTTCTTCCGGAAGCTGGAGCGCCTGGACGAGACGTCCGGGATCGTTCTCCCATCCGGGAATGTGCCTCGTATAGAGCTTCCCCATGCCCGGACTGACCCACGTTGACGGATGGACGCCGTTCGTGATGCTGTCGACCGTCTCGTCGTTGAACATTCTGCGGCTGACGTCCGCATGACGTTTGGACACCGCGTTCGTGTACCGGCTGAAGCGGAGTCCCAGCTCGGTCATGGAGACGCCCTCGGCGTTCGGGAGCATGCGTTTCAGCGTTGCGAGGGGTTCCGGCGCCAGAACGCGGTCCACAAGGTCGAAACGGAAAAAATCGTGTCCCGCCGGCACGGGGGTGTGCGTCGTGAAGACCACCTGATCCCGGACCTTCTGTTCGTCGTAATACCCCTGTTCGCGCATGAGTTCGAGCGTGAGGAATCCCGCGTGCCCCTCGTTGAGGTGAAACGTGTTCGTGTTCGTGTACCCCAGGTCGCGGAGGATCCGCAGTCCGCCGACGCCGAGGATGACTTCCTGGCTGATCCTGGTGAGCTGGTCGCCTCCGTAGAGGCTCCAGCAGAGCTTTCGATCCTCCGGACTGTTGCCTTCGAAGTCCGTGTCCAGAAAGTACACGGGAACGGAATAGCCCGTCTGCCCGATGATTTCGTACACCCAGCTCCGCACACGGATGTCGTGTCCCTGGATCGTCACGGAGACTTCGTTCGGGAGTTGGCTCAGTTCCTGCTCGGGATGCCAGGACACCGGCTTTTCCGTTTGCCAGTGTTCCGGGTTGAACGTCTGTTCGAAGTATCCCTTCCGATACAGCAGCGTGACGCCGACCGTCGGAATGCCGAGATCCGCCGCGCTCTTCAGGATGTCTCCGGCAAGGAGTCCCAGGCCGCCGGAGTACGTCGGGATCGATTTCTTGATGCCGACCTCCATGGAAAAGTACGCAACAGTCCGGAACGAAGGATCGAATTCTATGATGCTGCGCATGTTGCATCCGACGCTTGTCCGAGCGTGAATCTGGGCCATCGGCTCTGTCCCTCCCATTCGTTGTTTCCGCTATTATCCCACATTCCGGCGCTGAGGTTCTATCCCCTCCCGAAGAAGGATGTCATGTTCCGGATCGCAGTCGCCCGTTCGCGGGAGAGATCGTCGTTTCCGATCCGCCACAGCCAGTTGCCCGAAGCCGTGGACGGCGTGTTCATCCGTGCGTCCGCTCCGCGTTCGAGAATGTCCTGCATGGGAAGGATGCATTCCGTCGCGACGGACGCCATGGCCATCCGGATCATGTCGCCGCATGCCGTGGAGCGCGTCACCGCGTGTCCAACGTATGCGGCGAGGTTCTTGCGTTCCGCGGGGGTGGCGTCCGTGTCGAACCAGCCGAGCGTCGTGTTGTTGTCGTGCGTTCCCGTATAGACGATGTTCGCTCCCGTATGGTTGTGCGGCGCGTACGGGTTCGTCGCCAGGCCGTCGCCGAACGCGAACTGGAGCACGAGCATCCCGGGGAGGCCGTTGTCCGCCATTGTCTTCGTGACGTCCGGCGTGATGACGCCGAGGTTTTCCGCGAGGAAGGGCATGGTCGGGAAGGTTTCGCGGATGCGCCGGAAGAACGACTCGGTGGGCACGGGGAACCACGCCCCGTTTCGCGCGGTCGCTTCTTCTCGGTGAACGGCCCAGAAGGCGACGAGCCCGCGGAAGTGATCGATCCGGACCCTGTCGTAGAGGGAGAGCGCCCGGGCGAGGCGGGAGATCCACCAGTCGAACCCCGTCGCTTTGTGCCGTTACCACGCGTAGACTGGGTTTCCCCATCGCTGCCCGTCCTTGCTGAAGTAATCCGGCGGAACGCCGGCGACGCGAACCGGACGGAGATCGCCGTCGAGATCGAAAAGTTCCGGCCGGCTCCAAACCTCCGCGCTGTCTCCCATGACGTAGATCGGCAGATCGCCGAGCAGCGACACCCCCGCGCTCGAACATCGCCCGCGCAGGTCACGCCACTGGTCGTCGAAGCACCACTGTTCGAAGACGGTGAAATCGATCTCTGCGGACTGCGTGTCGCGAAAATCGTCCAGCGCCGAGGCGTCCCGGAAGCGCAACGGCTCCGGCCACTTCCACCAGGGGAGTCCTCCGAAAGAGCGCTTGATGGCGCGAAAGAGCGCGTAGTCTTCGATCCAGTGCGAGTTATCCCGTCTGAAACGCGCCGACTCTTCCCGCAAAAGAGGCGCCATGCGAACGAATGCGTCGCGGAGAATGCGGTCTTTTTCGGCGGTAGCCGTCTCATAGCGGACCGAGCTACGTATGGAATCCGGGTCGGTTTTGACGCGTTCGTCTCCCCGAAGAGAAGCGACGCCTTCCGGCCGGAGGTCCGGCGCCTTTTCGAAGAGCAGCTCCGGACTGATCAGAAGGGGATTCCCGGCGAAGGCCGACGGCGAACTGTACGGGGAGTGAGCGAGTCCTCCGTCCGTCACGGTGACCGGGAGCACCTGCCAGGTGCGCTGGCGCGAGCGCTCGAGGAAGGAGAGAAACGCATCGGCGCCTGCCCCCATGTCGCCGATTCCCCAGGGAGACGGAAGAGAAAAGACAGGCAGCAAAATACCGCTCGAACGACTCATGCCGAATCCTCCCGAAATCCGATTTTTCTTCCGGCCCGTTTCTCGTCCCGGTCGGCTCCGATTGTCCGCGTCACGCCCGCGCCCTTCAATGCGACGGAAGAGCTTTCGTCCGCCGCGGCTCGATTCATGGCCCGGGAAGACAATAACGGCGCAACTGTCCGGATTATACAACGCCGAGGTTGCGTCCTTGGTATAATCTTTTAAAAGAAGCAGAGAACCACGAAGGGGGGAACGCACAGATGCATCCTTCCGTCCGGCACGACATTCCGGCGTTTACCCAGTACGACATATTCCTCTTCAAGGCCGGCAACCACTTTGCCCTGTACGACAAACTCGGAGCGCACGTCCTTCGGGGGGATTCCTTTTCCGGAGTGCGATTCGCCGTTTGGGCGCCGAATGCGGATTCCGTTTCCGTTGTCGGCGACTTCAACGGGTGGGACCCGCGCGCGACGCCGCTCACGCTCCGGTGGGATCAAAGCGGAGTCTGGGAGGGCGCCGTTGAAGGCGTCCGACCCGGCGCGCTCTACAAATACCGGATCATTGCGAAAGACGGTTCCGTGAGGGACAAGGCGGACCCCTTCGCCTTCCGTTGCGAGGTTCCGCCGAGGACGGCGAGCGTCGTCCACGAACATTGCTTCGAATGGGGCGATGACGAATGGATGCGCGGGAGGGGGCGGAGCACCGCCGTTTCCGCGCCGCTTTCCATATACGAAGTGCATCCGGGATCCTGGCGCCGCGTTCCGGACGAGGGGAACCGCTCGCTTTCCTACCGTGAAATGGCGGAGCAGTTGACCGGATATGTCCTCGAAAACGGATTCAC
The DNA here is from genome assembly GCA_937870605.1 of uncultured Synergistaceae bacterium. Lineage (GTDB taxonomy): Bacteria > Synergistota > Synergistia > Synergistales > Aminobacteriaceae > CALFXN01. The sequence goes on along the minus strand of CALMZW010000088.1, from coordinate 4,617 downwards.
CGCGGTCGAGTTCCTTCCCGTCATGGAGCATCCGTTTTTCGGCTCGTGGGGGTACCAGACGCTCTCCTATTTCGCCCCGTCCGGCCGCTTCGGAACGCCGGAGGACTTCATGTTTCTCGTGGATGCGCTGCATCGCGCCGGAATCGCGGTCATTCTGGACTGGGTCCCGTCGCACTTTCCTGTCGATTCCCACGGTCTTGCGCGGTTCGACGGGACGTGTCTGTTCGAACATGAGGATTCGCGGGAGGGCTTCCATCCGGACTGGAAGAGCTACATCTTCAACTACGGCCGGAACGAGGTCCGGGAGTTTCTGGTCAGCAGCGCGTGTTTCTGGTGCGAGCGCTTCCATGCGGACGGCATCCGCGTCGATGCGGTCGCGTCCATGCTGTACCGGGACTATTCGCGCAATGCCGGTGAATGGATTCCCAACCGCTACGGCGGCAGGGAGAACCTTGAGGCGATTTCCTTTCTGCGGGCGCTTTCGGAAACGCTTTCCAACCGCTTCCCGGACGCAGCGCTCTTCGCCGAGGAATCGACGGACTGGCCGATGGTGACCCGCCCGGTTGCGGTCGGCGGACTGGGGTTCCGGTACAAGTGGAACATGGGATGGATGCACGACACGCTGGCCTATATGGCTCGGGATCCCGTCCACAGGAGATTCCACCAGAACGAGCTGACGTTCGGTCTCCTGTACGCCTTTTCCGAGAACTTCTGTCTGCCGCTCTCGCACGACGAGGTCGTGCATTGCAAGGGCTCGCTGCTCGGAAGAATGGCCGGCGACGACTGGCGGAAATTCGCGAACCTTCGGCTCCTTCTGGCGTATCAGTTCACGCAGCCGGGGAAGAAGCTTCTGTTCATGGGAGGGGAGCTGGCGCAGCGCGCGGAGTGGAATCACGACGCGCAACTGGACTGGGATCTGTTGCGCTATCCGTCCCATGACGGCGTCCGGAAGCTCGTGGCGGATCTGAACCGGCTGTATCGGGGTGTTCCGGCGCTGCACGAGGGAGATTGCCGTCCCTGGGGGTTCGAATGGATCGACTGTTCCGATACGGACCAGAGCATCCTGGCGTATATCCGGAAAACCGAAGACGGAGCGGGGATGGCGCTCGTGGTTCTCAACTTCACGCCCGAACCGCGGATCGGGTATCGCGTCGGCGTTGCGTCGGGAGGCTTCTGGCGCGAGGTGCTGAACACGGATTCGTCGATCTACGGTGGAAGCGGGATGGGAAATATGGGGGGGAGCCGGGCGGACGAGCTTCCCTTCCACGGACGGCCCTTTTCCCTGTCCCTGACGCTCCCGCCGCTGGGCGCGGTCGTCTTCGTCCCGGCCCCCTGGAGCGAGGAAGGAGCGGCGGATCGTCCGTGAAACCGTATATCTGCATCCACGGGCACTTCTACCAGCCTCCGCGAGAAAATCCCTGGCTCGACATCGTCGAACCGCAGGACTCCGCATCTCCCTGGCACGACTGGAACGAACGCGTCACGGCCGAGTGCTACGCGCCGAATGCCGCGGCCCGTATTCTTGCCGAGGACGGAAAGATCGTCGCAATCCGCAAGAACTATGCGCGGATGAGCTTCAACATGGGACCGACGCTGCTGACGTGGATGGAACGCGCCCGTCCCGATGTGTACCAGGCGGTCATCGAAGCCGACGCGGAGGGGATGGAACGCTTTTCCGGCCACGGCCCGGCGCTGGCGCAGGCGTACGGACACGCAATCCTTCCCCTGGCGTCCGAGCGCGACCGGCATACGCAGATTGTCTGGGGCATCCGGGACTTCGAGCGGCGATTCGGGCGTTTTCCCGAAGGCATGTGGCTTCCCGAAACGGCGGCGGATACGCCGACGCTCGAGGCGCTTGCCGATGAAGGGATGCGCTTCACGATCCTCGCGCCGCGGCAGGCTTCCGCCGTTCGCGATTCCAAAGGGGAGAAGTGGACGGACGTAACCGGAGAGCGGATCGAGATCGGTTGTCCGTACCTCTGTCCCCTTCCGTCGGGCAGGACGATGACGCTCTTCTTTTACGACGGCCCCCTGTCGCGCGACATCGCGTTCGGTCCCCTGCTTCGAAACGGCGGGGATCTCGCGCGACGGCTGATCGACGCGGGCCGTTCCCTGCCGAGGCGTTCCGGCGGCGCGACCGCCTCTCCCCTGGAAATCGTCGCGCTTGATGGAGAAACGTTCGGACATCATCACATCTACGGGGACATGGCGCTCGCGTACTGCCTCGATCTCGTCGAGAGCGGACCGGAAGCGACGCTGACGGTGTTCGGGGAGTACCTCGACCGTTTCCCCCCGGAACGCGAGGTCCGGATCGTCGAAAATTCGTCGTGGAGCTGCGCGCACGGAGTCGAGCGCTGGCGTTCCGATTGCGGGTGCTGCACGGGGTCGCATCCGGGATGGCGGCAGACCTGGAGGGCTCCGCTCCGGGATGCGCTGGAACACCTCGGAACGCAACTTGACGATCTGTTCGGGACGAACGGAGCGGAATTCTTCGAGGATCCCTGGGCCGTCCGGGACAGATTCGTCGAGATTGCGGAGATTCCCAATGAGACGAACGACGATGCCGCCGCCGTTATCGAACGCTTCGTGACCGCGGCGGCCCGAAGGCCCCTTTCCCCGGAAGAGCGGACGAACGCCCTTGCGCTGCTCGAGATACAGCGATGCCGACTCCTGATGTTCACGAGTTGCGGATGGTTTTTCGACGACATCTCCGGCATAGAAACGGTTCAGATCCTGCGGTACGCCGCGAAGGCGCTCGATCTGGCGGAGATGGTGTCCCCGGTTTTTCGCGAGAGAGATGTCGCGGGGGCCTTCGTGCGCTCCTTGGAGAAAGCGCCGTCGAATATTCCCGAGCTTCTCGACGGCGCACGGATTTTCAACATTTTCGTCGAACCCGAACGGGCGGATCCCCTTCGCGTCGGCGCGAACGTCGCCGTTTCCTCCCTCTTTCCGATACGTCCGGGCGCCGTCAACAGCAACGGCGCGATCCGGGCGATACCGGCCTTCCAGTCCGAGATCCTCAAGCACGAGGCCGGAGGGAAAGGCGATCGCGCCTACGGAATCGGCCTTATCTCCGTTCTCGACATCAGGCTTCAGGCGCGTTACGATATCGTGTACGCCGTTCTTTCCCGGGGGGGGAAGGATCTCCTCTGCGGCGCGGGGTACTGCGCCTCCGACGATGACTACGAGCGGCGGCGCGCCGTGTTGCTGCCCTTTCTCCTGAAGGGGGACGAGCGCGGAATCGTCAGGACCTTCGGGCATGATACCTACTCCCTGCGGCATCTCTTCCGCGACGAACTGCGCCGGATCACCCGCCGCGTGATCGCCGACGATTCGCAGGACATCGAACGGATTCTCCGGGAGGTCGTCCGGAACTACGAAGGGCTGCTCGAATTTCTTTCCGTGGTTTCGGTTCCCGTTCCCGAGACGATCCGAAGCGCCGCGGAGGTCATCTGCAACGCGGACTTCCGGATCGAAATCGAGCGCCCGGTCCCCAACGCCGAGCGCCTTCTCCGGCTGTGCGACAACGCCCGGAAGTGGAGAGTCGACGTTGATGTCCCGGGACTGGCGCATATTCTTGTCGGACGGATGGACGAGTTCGCGGGCATGCTCGAACAGCCCGGGCGTGAAGAGGACGCCGTCGAAATGCTCAGGAGGCTCGCTGCGTTCGTGCGTTCCGCCGGCTGGCCGGTCAATCTCTGGAACGTCCAGAACGCCTTCTTCCGCTTCGCGTCGCGACATCGGAAGACAAAGGAAACCGAGGATCTCGCCGTGCTGCTCAATATCAGGATCGGCTGACAGCGGAGGAATCCGTCGAAAGAGGGGAACGTCTTCTTGAACAGAAACGATATCGCGGGATGTCGTCGCATCGTCATCAAAGTGGGAACGAGTACGGTGACGCATGCGACCGGAAAGATCAATCTGCACCGGATGGAACGCCTCGCGCGGGAAATATCGGATATTTCGAGCATGGGGCGCGAAGTGGTCCTCATCTCCTCCGGCGCGGTCGGCGCCGGACTCGGCAAACTGAACCGGGCGGAGCGTCCGCGAACGCTGCCGGAAAAGCAGGCCATGGCGTCGATCGGACAGGGGCGTCTGATGCACATGTACGAGAAGTTCTTCTCGGAATACGGCAACACCGTGGCGCAGGTGCTGCTGACCCGGGATGTCTTCTCCGACCGTCTCCGCTTCCTCAACGCCCGCGGCACGCTGCTCACGCTCCTGGAGTGGGGCGTGATCCCCGTCATCAACGAAAACGACACGGTTGCGGTCGAAGAACTCAAGTTCGGCGACAACGACACGCTCTCGGCCATGGTCGCATCGCTCGTCGATGCGGATGTGACGCTGATCCTTTCGGATATCGACGGGCTGTACGACGATAACCCGAGGACGAAACCGGACGCGCGCATCATCCCCGAGGTCCGCGAGATCACGGACGCAATGTTCGAGCATTCGCACGGACGCGGAAGCCGCAACGCGAGCGGCGGAATGTTCACCAAACTGCAGGCCGCGAGGATATGCATGGCAGCCGGGATTCCTATGGTCATCGCGAAGAATGACGAAACGGATGTCATCCGCAGAATCGTTTCGGGAGAGCCGCTCGGGACGCTCTTTCTT
>CALMZW010000087.1 GCA_937870605.1 uncultured Synergistaceae bacterium | reverse complement strand
GTGTTCACCTGTGCTCTCCCCCTTATTTTTTTTCTGACGGAATGCGGATGTGCGGTTCTTCGGAACCTGCCCTTACGGGTGATCCGTGTCGGACTGTTTCATGATTTCCTCGGCCCATGCGATCGCGTTCAGGTACAGGTTCTGGACGGCGTCTCCGGGGGGAGGGAGGTGTTTCAGGCAGTCGTCCGAACGGGACCAGTCTCCCCGTTCGTAGGAAACGACGGCGTCCAGAAGGGATGTCAGCGGGCCGGGCGCGTTCAGCAGCGCGGCCGCGATATCGTCGGAAAGCCCGAGTTCGTCGATGACCGGGCGCATCGGTCTGTCGAGGATGGCGTCGATCAGGGAGAAGATCCCGGCGAGGAAGGCTTCTCCCGCGAGGCCGGCGTTCGTCGCCAGCAATTCGGCGAAACGGCCCCGGACGAGCGACTGGCGGACGAGTTCGTCGGGCTTGTCGTTCCCCAGGCGTTTGAGAAGGAGGATCGTGCCGAATTCCCGGATCTTCCTGAGGCCCAGCAGGGAGAGCGCGTGTTTCAGGGACTTGACCCGCGCCCTGAAGCCGAAGGCCGCCGAGTTGATGTACCGGATGATCGCGAACGAGAGGTAGACGTCCTGCCGGATGATCCGCTCGAGTCCCTCCATGTTGATCGATGGGTCCTGGATGGCCTTCAGCAGGCGGAAACACACGTGCTTGTTCGCGCCGATCTCCCTTGTATTCACCTGGAGCGGCCGGCAGAAGAAATACCCCTGGAAGAGCGTATAGCCCCAGTCGATCGCTTTCCGGTACTGTTCGTGCGTTTCGACCTTTTCGGCCAGAAAGACCCGTTTCCCTCCCGCGAACCGCTTCGGGATGGCCTCGCACAGCGCTTCGGGGGTGTTCAGAAGATCCACCTTGACGATATCGGCGAACGGGATGAGGGCGTTCGTCCGCGGGCCCGGAAGGAAATCGTCGAGCGCGATCCGGAAGCCCGTTGTCCGCAGCGTCGCGCAGGCGTCGGTGACGGTCGCGTCGGCTTCGACGTGCTCGAGAATCTCGAGGGCGATCCGGTCCTTCGGCAGCTTCCGGACCATGTCGCTGACGAGCATCGAGCGCGAGAAGTTCACGAAGGCCGTCTTTCCGAAGGTCAGACGATCGAGTCCGATGGAAAAGAGCCCTGCGTACAGGACGCGGGAGGTGGCCAGGTCATCGTCGAAGCGCCCCGAACAGTCCGTCGCCGTTCCGCGGAAGAGCAGCTCGTATCCGAACACCTTGAGTTTCGCATCGAAGATCGGCTGCCGCGCGACGGAGTTCGTCGCCCCCGACGCCGCGGGAACGGCGCCCGCGGTTCGGCCCGCGGGAATGTGCATGGTCATCTGGTTGGTCTGTGCGCGTCGTCCATCGGAGCGCCCGCCTTTCGTCGAAGCGTCTTGTTCCAACAGCATCCGCGTGCGGAAGAGGGGCTTCGCGATATGACAGCCCCCTTCCGCACACAGCGTGAACGTCCTTTTCCCGAAGACGCCCTAGCCGTTCGTTTTCACGAGGCCGCCCCGGTTTCGCTCGATCCGGTAGCGCTTCATCGACAGGAGCAGTTTTTCGGCCTCCTGCTTCATATCGGCGGCCGCTTCGGCGACGCGCTCCGATGCCTTCGACGAACGGACGAAGTCCTTTTCGACGTCGTTCACCGCCTTGTAGACCGCTTCGGTCGCCGACGAGACGTTCGAGATCCCGTCGGTCAGTTCCTGGCTCGCGGCCGCCTGTTCCTCGGAGACCGCCGCGGTGTTCTGCATGACGTCGTTGATCAGCGCGATCTCGTTCAGCGTATCCTTCAGCCGGCGCTGCGTCTCCTGCGATCCGGAAACGGTGGACTCGACGATCGTATCGACCTCTTTCATCGAGGCGATCGACGCGCCGGTGCTCGCCTGAAGATTGGCGATGATGTTCTGGACTTCGCGTGCCGCCCGATTGGACTCCTCGGCCAGCTTCCGGACCTCCTCGGCGACGACGGCGAATCCGCGTCCCGCCTCTCCGGCGCGCGCCGCCTCGATCGCCGCGTTCAGGGCGAGGAGGTTCGTCTGATCGGCGATTCCCGTGATCGTTCCGATGAATTCGGAAATGCTCTCGACCGACTCCGAGACCTTGTTCATGCTGTCGGTCGTCTCGCCGGACTTCTTGCCGACCTCCCGGATCATGGAGATCAGACCGTCCATCTGACCGACCGCGGAGCGGCTCCCTTCGGTGGTCCGGGACGTCGACTCCGCCCCGGAGGCGGCCGAAGACGCGGCGTTTCCCGCGCTCGCCGAAATCTCCTGAACGCCCATCTGCGCCGTCTCGAGCGCGCTCCGGTTTTCCGCCGAGAGTTTCGAGACCTGCTGCATCAGCGTTTCCACGTCGCGCATCGCCGACGCCATTTCCGCGGAATCGTCCGAAAGGGACTTCGCGCGCCGCAGGGATTCCTCCGACTCCTTCCCGAACGAGCGGAGGATGTCGCGCTGTCCGTCGATGAGGCCGGAGATCGCATCCTCCATCGCGGCGATCTCGCGGATTCCCGATGCCCCCAGGTCGTCGCGGTTCATCGTCAGGTCGCCGTCATGAACGCGGCCCAGAACGCCGATGACCCCGTCGATCGGGGCGACGATTCGTTTCGTCACGATTAAAAGGAGGATCATCCCGAGGATCAGGACGACTCCCGCCGTCGCGCCGACGTACAGGACGATCCGGTTCCGCGCGGCGTGCGCGCGGTCCAGCTTCTCGCCGGAGAAGTACATTCCCGCGGGCTTTCCGTCGGGGCCAAGGAGCGGCTTATACGTCACGAAGTACGGCGTTCCGACGATGTCGGCCTGTCCGCGGTAGATCTGCCCCTTGACGAGGACCGTTTCGACGACGGCCGGGCTCGCCTTCGTTCCGACGGCGCGTTTGCCGTCCTGGAGAACGATCGTCGAGGCTGCGCGTTCGTCGCCCTGGAAGATCGTCGCCTCCGTGTGGAAGCGCGCCTTGATCGCGTCGACGACCGCGTCGTTCGTGACGTCATACCCGAGCGAGACGACGCCGGCGATGCGCCCGTCGGGCGTTTTGACGGGCGCTCCGGCCCGGGCGGAGAAGCGCACGATGGTCCCCTTCTCGAGGGCCGGGAGCGGCGTTCCCTTGAGCGCGGAGGCGACGTTCGCCTGCGAGGCGATGCTGTCGCCGAACTTGTCCGGCGCGTGGACTCTCGCGATGACCTTCCCCGTCTCGTCGGCGACGCTCACCGTGTCGACGCCCAGCGCTTTCGCCAACGGGGCCGCGACCGCGAGCACGGCGGCGCGGTCCTTCGACGCCACGGCGGCCGCGAACGACGGATGATCCGCGAAGAGCTGCGAATACCGGAACGCGTTGTCGAGCATCGTCTCGACGGCGTTCTTGAGGCCGTCG